>NZ_JBQTGI010000019.1:0-106563 GCF_052400645.1 Saccharicrinis sp. GN24d3 | reverse complement strand
TGAAGGACTTTGTGACAATGTCCCTGGAGGATATTGCTGCGAAGGAACGGTTTATGAAAATAAATCAAACCTATCAATAATTAATAAATAATGCAACGCATAATTAAACTACAGCCACTAAAAACAACTCAATTGCTTATTTGGCAGTTTCACCTTACAATTTGAAAGTAACACAAGAAAACATTATTCTTTTATACGTATTTCTAACAAATCGCCTTTCTTTATTTCAATAAAACTATTAAAAGACAGTTGAATTTTGTCATCTGCAGAAAAAGTGACATCGAGCTGTTTATCGTTTAACACGAGCTTAACTTAAGTCGGTTTTGCGGAATATAAATATCTTAACACCAATTGCTTTAATCGCAGTTTCCCATAATTAAGCTACAAATTTAATAATTTGTGTTTTATTACATATTTTTTTGCGAAAAGGTACCCCAAGCCTGGGCTGTAGTAAAAAACGAACAATGATCCGCCGGTTTCCAATTGGGATCAAAACCGATTATTCCCTTTGGTCCATCATAATAAAATCCTTGTGCGACCAATAATACCGACCAATTGCACAACGATCGTCCATAGAATTGTCCACATTCGTCATCACCAAAAGGATTACCGTTAAAACCAAAGTTGCCCCAGTCGCCATTAAGGCCTATTCGTAATATACCATTGTATCGGTTCGTCCCTGAACGCAACACTGTTAGAGCATCCCTAGTTTGCCCATATTTAAGAAGCGACGACCCGACAGTAAATTCTTATAGGCCGGCCAGATCTCATCGGAATAAACCGGTGCATTTTCAGGCCAGTCGTTTTGGGGCCAAGAGGTAACAATAAAGCCTGCCTCATCAGATAAGGCAAGCTCGCGTGGTGTTTGTTTAAAGTACTTTATAAATTCATTAATAATATGAATCAATAAGCATTTTTACCAATTCAGCAATACCTCCAACTTGTCACCCTTTTTAAGTGCCAGCTTTTCAACTTCCAGGTTAAACTGTTTTTCCTTTTGTGAATACTTAGCTTTTACTTTTTGCCCATTGAGTAATACTTCCACACTTGATGGCTTATTTTCATCCGTCATCACCAAATTAACCTTATTCAAATGTAACTCTCCATAATTTAAATAAAGCTGGTATACTTGAAGTCCTGCATCCTTTTTTTGAGAGAAACTCCCCCACCCTTCGGCAGTTATAAATGCAGACTTGAAATTATCTGGATTGATCTTTGGATCAAAACCAATGATTCCTTTAGGTCCGTGATAAGTAAATCCACTCGCTGCGATGAATGGCGCATAACCACTCATGGCACGGGTATAGTGATTTCCATACTCAATTTCGTTGTAGGGATTACGTCTTTCAGGTGAGTAACGTGCATGCAATGCTTTCTCCACCTTCATGGCTTCGTCCACCATTCCTTCTGCAATCAAGGTGGCCGCCAGCTGGTGTTCCTGTCCCGTCCATATTTCACTGAAATAACCGATCACCAGTTTTTCCCACTCATTGGCAATAATACCAGGAGCCTTGTCAGTACCTCCTTTTGGAAAAGTACACATGATAATACCAGCCTCATCATCATCGGCATACCATCGTTTAATCGGAATGGCTGCAGTATGGAGGTAAGCACCATAATTATCCGCAAAGTTGTACTTCATGATCGATTGCAGGGCGGTTTTCACCTGCTCTTGTGGCAATATATGCCCCAAACCGGCTTGACTGGCCCAGTACTGTCCCAGCAACTGGTCGGTATGACAGCCCACATTGGTGTTGGGAGCCTCAGGATGCTCCGGGTCGAGCTTCTGAATGAAATACTCACCATCAAACAACTCGGACGAGATATTTTTAAATGCCAGCTTTGCAATAGCACTGCACTCACGGGCAAATCGATTGTCACCCATCTCCTGTGCCATTTCAGCGCCCGCCTTTAACGATGCTGCATACAAACCGCTAATCCAGGTAATTTTTCCATACCAGGTACGATCCAAGGTATTGTATTGTTTGCCTTCGAGAATACCATCTGCACGACCCGTTTTTTCCTTATCCTGATCAATCATCACCTGAATGGCTTTTTTGATTTTTGTCCAGTTTTGTTTTAAGAAAGTAATATCAGACGACATCAAGTGCTCACGGTAGATACGCATAATTGTTCCCGCATGGCCATCTACGGCATAACCGCGACCATCATGGCGACCCATCCCGCTAAACTCGCCCCTATATTTGATGATACCATCATTATAGGACAAACCAAGGTCAATCTGCTCGCGCAACTGACGGGCCAAATTGGGAAACACACGTCCCAAAGCCTGCTCGTAATGAAATACGTGCGTACAGGTTCCTTCTCCCAGGTATACCCCTTCCATTGTATAAAAACGTCCTTCGTTCTCCGTATCATCGGTAATGTCATCGAAACGGACAGAAGCAGTAGTGGCCAGGGTACTCACATTGACAAATGTACGATCAAGGAACCATTCCGGTAAAGTTGAATTATTCCAACATTGGTTCCAATCTTTGGTCGTTTCCAGTAGCCACTTGTTTTGAACTACATAATTGCTAACGTCAGCCGCATCGGTAAATTTAGATGAGTAGTAATGGCGCAAATTTTCCTTATTTTTCCAGTGATGAGCACCATCCCAGAGGTTAATATTGGGGAAATACCAGCTCAACAGAAAAGTAAATGTCTTACTCTCCCCTTTCTTCAGAGTGGTTTTACCGTCTACACTACCCACCAACTCATCACCCAGAGGCACCTCCTCTGTCGCTGTATCGGAAGTACCACTGTAAATGCTGAGCCCTTTTGTCCGGGTTGCTTTTGCATAGGCCTGACCTTCTCCCAGCAAGGTCAGACTCATGCTGCCCCAATCGGCCAATTGTGATTTAAACTTATCACTCATCTGGCACACCAGTTGGGCATTATCTCCATTGTTGACAACCTTGTTTATATGCACATCGTCCTTCCCTTTTCCGGTCTGGAAACCGGCCATATTCTGCAACCAACCTGAAATCTCCACCTCTACCTCATCAGCATCCTGATTGGTAATGGTATATTCCATAACTGTTAACGGCAAACCCGAGTTGTCAGCATCCCCCGGAATAAAAGGAGAATAGGCCTTTAGAGACACAGCAACAGGAAGGGTTGGATCAGCATAACTTACCTTACCAACCGGATATTGCCCCTCAAATTGAATATCGGAAAAACCATTGCTGTTAAGAGAACGCATATGTACACGCTCCCCCTCTTTAATGGTAAGTCCAAATCCGTTTTCAAAGGTATTTTCCTGGGTAAGCGGATTCAAATAATATCTATCACCAGGTCCTCCCGGATTAATTCGTGACACATTAAATACATCCCAGTACCACAACTGGCCATCACCGCCCAGATAAACCTGCCCGGTACAGATACCACCAACGGGCATACCTATGTATTTCAACTCGTCATTAGCACCCTTAACTATTAAGGAGGTTAAAAATAGTGCTACAATTCCAAAAAAAAATTTCATCACTTCAATACTTTATTATTAAGTACGTGTTATTCGGATAAACCAATTACTGCTTCGCCCATTTCAGTTCTGCAACCGTCACTCCATGACTATTTAGATAATGCTGATCTTCAGGCCCACAAGAGGTGATATATGTTTTTCCCTGATGTTCAAAAATCTCGGCAGCATGCCCAAACAAAGTGGCAATGGTATTCTCCTCATAATCGAAATGATCCGGATTATCCGAAACAACTGCCAGGGTCTCGGCATAGCGACGGTGCGCATAGGTAAAAAACATGTACCACAGTCCATTTCTTTGAACCAAATAAGGTGATTCTATCAATGTAGCCCATGTACAATCATTAATTCCCAGAATGGTTTCTGGCTCCTCAAAATTTACAAAATCTTTTGTTTTGATTCTGATCACCTGCGTCTGCTCCACGCCTTTATTACCTGTACATACAACATGTATCCAATATTTACCATCTGTTCCCTTCATTATATGTGGATCTCGCGTTCCGATCCAAAGTAATTCAGGAAGGATTGGCTTTTGAGTCTCTTCCCAGCTCATCAGATCATCTGACCAGTATACTTCCAGGCGTCTCTTATCTCTCCAGGTTTCGACTACCATAGCATAACGCTGGCTTTCCTCATGCCATATCACATAAGGAGCCCCAAGATATTCTGTTCCTTTACTTTCATCAATGGCAAAAGGCTCTCGTTTCCACTCTTCAATGGTTCCGGTGGTGGTACAATGACCAAGGTATGGGTGATAACGGTATAGATCCTTTCCTTCGGGTGGATAGGGGTTATTAATACCGAACCAATGCAACACACCATCCTTTTCAATAAAGCAGTGATCATTGGTGAACCACTTGCTATCATCAAAGTCGGCCGATGGCTTTGCGGTTATCATCAGTTTGCTCTCTCCTTTTAAATAAGGCACCTCTGCTCTTTCACGCAAGCTTAAAGAACTATTTTTTGCTGTACATGAAACGGCTACTACGGCAATAGCAAGCACAAGAATCTGCTGTAATCTTTTCATTTATTAAATTTTATATCAATGTTCAATTTATCTTCTGCTGATAACTGAATTTCTTCAATTAGTATTTCAACTTTATTGTTGGTTCTATCAAATGAAATATCCAGTTTGTTCTCTCCCATAAACACATCCACACTTTTAACTTTTTGATCAGATGGCAACTCAAGACACAATTTACGAAGTTTTAGTTGCCCATATTTTAAATGTATGGAATTAACCTGATTAGTTCCAGTCCTTGTCTGGTTAATTGTTCCCCATCCTTTGGCTGCTGTAAAAAATCCTGAGAATTTATTTTTCTGTATTTGTGGTGAGAATGAAAGCTTCCCTTGCGGTCCATCGTAAAAATAGTCTTCCAGCGCAATCAACACACCCCAGGAGGCCAGCGCACGAGCATAATGGTCGCCACACTCTATCTCATTCCATGGATTGTGTTTCTCAGGCTGATAACGCTCATGCACCGCTTTCACGAGTGAAAGGCCTTCCGTAATCATCCCCTCATAAATCATGTTGGTGGCTACCTGGTACTCTATACCTGTCCACACCTCATTACGGTAGCGCACCGCATCTTCATTCAGGTGCTCGCTGATGGGAAAAGTACAATTTAACAATCCCGGTTCACCGGCATTTGCGTAGTATCTTTCAGGAATGAATTTCCGGGTTTGAGGCCCCACATCTTTGGTCCAGTTATATTTCCAGATGGATTGCAAAGCTGTTTTTACTTTTTCTTGTGGATAGATATACCCAAGCTTCAGTTGATGCGCCCATGTTTGTCCAAACAGTTGATCACTCAAACAGCCATTGGCATACTGGAATTTTGCATGCTTCTCCAAATCAACATCCTGAAAAAAGTATTCACCATTCCACAATTTCTGAGCAGATAATTTACTCCCTGAGTTGTAAATGCTTTGACACTTTTTAGCAAATTCAGTATCTCCCATTGAAGTTGCCATCTTTTCTGCCGCTTGCAAAGCTGCCAGGTAAAGTCCTCCCACATAAGTATTGGCACCATAAAAAGCAATATCATAGGTATTTGATTGCCCCTTCTCAATTAAGCCGTCCTCATTCTCATCTTCCGAAATAATAAATTCTGTCGCCTTCTTTATTTTTGCCCAGTTACGTGATAAAAACAGATGATCTTTTGATACCAGGTGCTCGCGATACGCCTTTAAAATAGTTCCGGCATGTCCATCTAAAAGAATACCTCCCCATCCGTTACGTGCAACTATACTTCCGTCTTCATTAAAGGACGTTTCAAAGTCAGTCTTCTCACGGATATTACGCTCCAGCTCAGGAAACAGTCGAGCCAGGGCTTGCTCATAATTCCACACATGTGTACAAGTTCCCACGCATGATCCTACACCTTCCCAGGCCCAAAATTTATCTGTGGCCCACCACTGACAAGTCTCTGTGGCCAATGTGGATACCGGCATCATTATTCGGTGTATGAGCCAGTAAGGCAATGTTGTTTGATTGTAATAGGTATCATGAAATTTATACGTCTCACTACTCAGACGTTTATAGTTATTATGCAAATAAAGTGCTACATCGCTCGATGAATCAAACCAATTGGCATACATGTTACCAATAGCAGGACCATCAGTCGGAATAGGCTTATTCCAGTTTCCTCCATCCAGATTATGTTTAGGTCGGTTGGGGAAATACCAGGCCAGAATAAACAAAACCTCTTTTTCTTCTCCAGGTTTTAATTGAATTTGAGAAGAAACTGCCCCCACTAAAGGATCACCTAAGGTTTTTGTTACTTCAATATTAGTTCCTGCTTTAATATCTGGAATCACCTCTCCTTTATCATCAACAACACTCAAAGCCATATTACCAAAATAAGGGTGTGCCGCTGTCTTTTGATCTTCAGAAACAAAATCCATCATTAGCGAGGTTAACTGATTGCTTCTTTGAACACGATTTCTGGCTTTTCCTGAAACTTTTCCTTTGAGGTCGAGCATCACCATGTTCTGCAAGTAGCCCTGAAGTGTAACCTCTGCTTTTTTAGAAGACGTATTTTTAAGCTTGAATTTAAGGTAAGTACCCGGCGTTGCCGATTCACGGGCATTAAGGGGAATAAAGGGTGAAAACACTTCCATCTGTACCTCTACCGGTAATGAAAATTCACTATCCTCATAGGTGATCTGTACCAAAGGATATTCACCTACAAAAGCGATATTATCGAAATCGCTTTTGTTAAGCTGTTTTTCAAAATGCTTATTTCCGCTTTTCACATTAATCTTAAAGCCTTGCTTGATATAACTAAAAGGCTCAAAAGTCTGGTAACACACTTTCCAGGGACCTTGTGCCGTTTCAAAGTTCAATAAATGGTCAATACCATAACCTGTATTATAGGCATTATTGGCAATCCACCAACCAGCTAATGTCCCATCGCCTCTCACGTATAGTTGTCCCGAAGCAATACCTCCACAAGGCATACCAATGGTCTTTAGCTGCTCGCCCCGATAAACAGTACGCTCTCCTTTTTCTGTAAGACTTGTGATCCAGTCTCCACTTAGGTCTTTCTGTTCGGGGATCACATGACCCCATTTGTTTTGTGCTTGCAGCACTAGCACAAAAGTTAATAAGATTGAAATAATAGATAGTCGCATAGAAAATCACTTTTGAGTAATAGCATCAAAAGTAGGCTTATACGTATCAGCAGAGGTGTATAAATCCGGTCAAAGAAGTATACTCAGCATGCGGAATAGAACTGTATTATTTGAATCCGAACATCAAAACAAACCTAGTTCACAGTATTTTAAATCACACAAACAAAAAGGATATGTCCCTAATGGAAATATCCTTTTTTATCTATTTTTAAAATAAAATGCAATAGTGATTAATCAGTAATCACACCAACCTCTCCAAAACCGGCTGCATCCCCACCATCCACAATATGAGTTGCTTTCAGCTTAAAGAAACGTCCACTTTTTGCCTTAAAGGTTCTGGTTTGTTTTAGTGGATTATTTTTAATGTTTGAAAATTCGCCTGCCGAAACGGGATCGCCCCAGTTCTTACCATCAACGCTAACATAGAATTCGTAGTTGGATATAATTCCCCGTGACCAACGTGCCTGATCGGGTACATAGGTAAACCCTTGTAAAGATTCTGTTTCTCCAAGATCGATAATAATTTCCTTTTCCTTTCCCCAAACATGCCATACATTTTTATTGTCACCATCAATGGCACGCTGTGCATTTATAGCTGATGAGTTTACAACCGTCCATTTATTTTTGCAAATATCGAAAGCAACAGAGGCGACAGGACTTTTTAATCCTGTTAATTTATCAACGGCTACCGCCTTTACGTTAGCAGGTTCTGTTAAAAGAAACGTTTCTTTATACTCCTTACTTTTGATATCAGGTTCCGATCCATCCAATGTGTAATAAACTGAAAGTCCATTATCAGCTACCTCAATTCTAGTTTCACCTGACTTATCACGTTTTATTACCGGCATGGTAAGCAATTTAGGTGCTTTATAAATTTCAATATTCGAAAGAATTGGTGCTGCTTTGGTTTTTTTTATAGTTAGGCGAACACGCTTTGCTATCGTATTTGGAAAGCGAAGTATTCGTTTATTACCAATGGTTGTGCCTTCGGCAATAACTTCCCAGGCTCCATTTTTCTCCACCTCAACACTAAATTCCTGAACACGTTGACCTAAAGCGATGTATTCCTGCACTACGAAACGGTTGAATTCAGTCTCGCTATCAAATGTGATTTCAACAGCTGATTTTTTTTCCCTCATTCTTTGGCATCCAAAAAGTCTCTTCATCTCCATCAACCAGATATTTTGCTTTATTTCTTCCTTTGGATGAAGAGGCTTTTATGCTAACCTTACCAGCCAAGTTGTCTTCAAAATCTGATTGTATCACCGCATACCACTCTTTTAAACGTTCCTCATCGTTTTCATGTATTAACCCACGCTTATCGACCGGAAAGTTCAGTAGCAGTGATCCGCCATGTCCCACAGAATGATAGTAAATATCTACCATCTCGTGAAGAGGACGTACTTTGTGGTCTTCTGATTCATGATAAAACCATCCCGGCCGTATGGAAACATCTACCTCTGCTGGCAACCAGTGCGTACCGTCTTCATCACCTACCTGAAGCTGTTTTGCACAATCACAGCCGGGATAATACTCGTCGCGTTTTAACATTGACCAGTTGGTTTCGCCAACCCATCCATGCTCATTTCCTGCCCAACGGCAATCGGGGCCTGCATCACTAAACAACATGGCATTGGGTTGCAATTCACGCACAATCTCATACACTTCCGGCCAACCGTAGTAAGTTTTACGATCCACATTACGTCGCTCCCGGGTGCCACCGTAATAACCATCGCCCCCATTAGCTCCATCAAACCATACTTCAAATATTTCACCATAGTTGGTCAACAGCTCACGCAGCTGATTTCTGAAATAAGTAATATACTCTGGCTTACCATATTCGGCATGGTTACGATCCCAAGGAGAAAGATATACTCCGAATTTCAATCCATATTCCTGACATGCATCCGACAACTCCCTCAATAGATCTCCTTTCCCATCTCTCCATGGTGAATTTTTAACCGAATAATCGGTATATTTTGAAGGCCACAAACAAAAACCATCGTGATGCTTGGCCGTAATGATAATTCCTTTCAATCCATTCTCCTTACAAATACGTGCCCATTGCCTGCAATCTAACTCTGTAGGATTAAACAGTTTGGGATCTTTATCGCCATACCCCCACTCAATATCAGTAAATGTATTCATACTAAAATGCACAAATCCATAGGTTTCCATTTTGTGCCATGCTTGTTGCCGTGCTGATGGAATCGGGCCAAATGGATTTTGAGCCATTATCACATTGGCTCCCAATGCTGCTAATAAAACAAATAATAATAGTTTTCTCATTTTCTTATAGTTACTACCGTCTCCTTACCTCTTTAATAATTATTCAATGGTCTCAGTTTTCAGACCTACTAAACAAAATTAGGCAGGACGATCATGTTAAAAAAATAGGGATAAGTCAATAAATGCTCATCCCTATAAATTATTTATTCTCGACAGGCACTTCCTTAAGTAGAAGCGTCTATATCTCAACACTTACTTTCTATAATTAAATACTCGGACAATACGTCGTCAGTTCAACAATTAATCAGATGCTATTTTTTAATAAATTTGATCATATCATCATTAACCTTCAAAACATAAATCCCTGAAGCAATTGAACTTATATCAATACGCTGTTGTGACGCACGACCATTCATTACCAATGTACCAGTCATATTGTATATTTCGAAATTAGCATCCGAGACTCCAGAAACAAACAACTCATTTCCTGCAGGATTAGGATAACAAGATATTTCATTACTATCCTTTTTATTCGTGATACCTGTAGGGCTATCATCATAAAACACCTCTCTTTGAACATCCAGGTAATAACGACTATATTCGGCCTTGTATTCTTCTTTTAGAATTTGCATACCTCCCAATTGGAAAATACTAATACCACCACAGCCAAGTTCTTTCGTTTTTTCCAACAGCTCTTTATAACTTTTTTGGTTATGTATGGCTGTTCTGGTTATTTTTGATCCATCGTTTACAACATAAGATGCATATCCCTGACCATCATAAACCGGTTCTACAGGATTGACTAACCATTCATTTAAAAAATAATCAATATTAATGGCTGCTTCGCTACCAGATTTAGCTATCACATTTGCACCGTCACCCTCACCATCCATAGTGGCTGTTCGACCAAACCATGGAATACCAACATTAAGTTTCTCACGTGGAAATCCATCCCATCTGACTGTAACCTCATTATCAATGGATGGAGTAGGTGTAGCTCCTCCGGGGAAAGGATTTCCCACACTCGGGATATTGTACATATACGACATCATATTAACCCAATCTACTGCACTACTCAAACGAGCGTAATCAAATCCTTCGCCTCCTCCATTATAGCCATCTTGCTGAGCTGAAAATGTCAATAATAAATCCGGGTTCACTTTATCCATCTCCTCCCTCAATATTTCTAATAGAGTTAGAAGAGCGTTACGAATTTCGTTATTATATTGATTTTCAATATCCCAATCCAATCCATCATAATTATAGCGTTGTAACACTGATACAATTTCTTTTGCTGCCTCTCTCCATAAATCAGGACTATTAGCATAATCAAGTTGTAACTGGGGCCAACCATCCCAGCCCCCTTTACCTGATAAACAAGCCATTACTTTCACATTCTTAGCATGAAACTTATTGACTGCATCATAGTGAGGGAATGGATCTGAGTCATTATCAGTTATTAGCACATAAGGCTTCTGACCAAAGAAATTAAGATCTAATCCAAAATAATAAATGTGCGTTAAATCCTCAGGTTGAATAAAAGAGATATGCTCCTCATTAGTCCACCCTGGTACCCAACCGGTAACACGATGCGTATTCTTATTTTCGAAAGTTGTATTTAAAGGAATAATCTTTTTAACAGTAGAAGGCGTTGTTGGATTGTTAAACGCAGTCATTACAATCTCCCCACTTTGCCCCTCGTAAACCAGCTTTGTTACATTTACAGATACTTCAGTATCAGCAGCTATATTTGTTGACACATGCCCAAACAAACTAAAACCATAACTTCCTACAGGTACCACCTGGTTATTTAAATCGAATGTCAACACATTATTTTCAACCGTAAAAGTTGTAAACTCAACATCTGATCCATTGATAGTTCCAATCAACTTGATGTTATCAAGATTGTCTTGTGTAACAAAACCTGAAATATCAAATGACAAACTTTTTAAAGTAAGATTCTCCTCTCCGGCTACGACTACATCCATCTTTTGCAACAAATCCTGCTCATTACCCGAGAAAAAATACTTAGCCCCCCCACTAATAGGCACTGCACTTACAATAGTGCCTTCTAATGCCTCATCCAGTAAAGTTAGTGAGCTTGATATATCCACTTGTTGAGCACTTGAGTTTCCTTCGGCACTATTACCTACTAATGCAGGAATAGCATTTTGAGCATCAGGAGCGGTCTCATAATCATTCGCATAAACAATATGATCCTTAGATGGGTGAGTATCATTAAAATATACGCCTTTATACTTATTTATTTCATCTACACCTAAAGCCACATCCCACACTCTGGTTTCATCCAAAATACAGTCATATTGTCCAGCAAGAAATAATGCAGGAACAACATCTTTTAAAGGTAAGTTTGCTGCCCAATCAACAACAAACTTATACGCTGTTCCATCAATTATAGCTTTTAGACGGTCATCTGTGGTGGCGGCACCATTATAAACAAAAGCCACATGATGCCACTGACTTTTTTCATATGATGTTTCGAAATCTCCCATAGAATAATTACCATCATTATTTCGTAAAGCAGTCACATAACCATCTAATCCACCTGTTCCACCTTTCGATAATTGCAACAATATTTCATACTTTGGATAATTATAATCTACTGCGCCAATTAGTGACGAATACCCCCAGGTATCATTCACATAAATCCAAGTTTCAATGGTAAATGCTGAAGCTCCATTCAACTCTGGGATAGTTAGTTTTAAACCATCCTTAATTTGTAAACCATGGTTTTGGGCACTACCCATAAACCATATACTCAAAAATAAAAGAGTTAATATTTTTTTCATAAAAAAAATTTTCATCCTGATATGCGGATCGCATTTGCAAAATATTTTGCATATAATTTATTATCTGAATTGCTTAAAAAGAAAACTCATGATAAACCCGTCCAATTAAACCTACTCCGTTATCACTAATAACATTTAAGACACTAAAGCGCGAGAGAATTCATTTATACGAAACCTCTCGCACTTCCCAACTCTAATAGTTAATAAACCAATTTTGCTCTTCAGCCAACTTACTTTCATAAGCCATGGCCGGATTTTTAGCCCCCAATAAGTGGGCATACTTAGTAAAATCTCCCTCGCGACGTGCAAAACGCAGGGCTGTCTCATAGCGCTTTCCTTCGAAGCAAAGTTCCAAATTGCTTTCGTCAAAAATCCACTTTAAAAGAGTCTGCTCTTTATCCTGAGTAATCTGCTCTTCAGTCCACCCTTCATATTGGGCATCACTTGCATAATTCGGATACATTTTGTTTTTCAATCCAACCCTTTCGCGAACACCATGGTTCTTACTCAAGTCCGGTAACCAAGTACCATCAAAAGGAGGTTTATACTGGCCATTATCTCCATCCCAATAACGATTTGCATCCCTATCCGGAGCAATACCATCATTAAGTAAAGCATAGGCAATTTCCAACTCTCCCTGTAAGGCTTTGGCTTCACAATATTTAAGGTGCACTTCAGCTGCCCGGTAAAACACAAAATGTTTCGGCCCATTGTATTTTGTCACCTTATAACCATCATTAAACTCCGTATAAGAGCATCTTTCACCCCTGTACACATCACCTTTATTGACCAATGAAATAGCATCTTCCGATTCAAAAACATCAATCATTGCCAGGGTAGGCTGCAAAACATGTTCTTGATTGTTATTAAACAATTCATCGAAGACAAATATTTGCTGATTTACCTCATTAAACTGAATTCCATTGATATTTTCGTTTTGTGTATTTACCAAGGCACCATTAAAAACATTCCGGTAATTCACATCATCATACAAATCCTTCAGCAATCCATACTGTCCTTCGTTTGAATTGATGACTTTATGAAACTGATTGGCCGCATTTTCATAATCACCAGACCACAAATACAAATCTCCTAGCAGTACATTATAATGAAAATCATAAACGTTGAAATCGGAACGTATCTGCAACTTGGCGTTCCAGTCTATTGCTTTGCCCAAATTTAAATCAACAGATGTTAGGTCTGCAATTAACTGCTGAAGAGCTGCATCCAACTTGAGAACTTGTTTTAAATGATCATTTTTCACATCATCAATGGTACGCATCGGCACCGTGTAATAGACAATCTCGCCATAAATTTTAGCAATATTGAAATACACCCAGGCCCTTACCTTAATAACATCAGCAATGTGTGAAGTCACCAAATCCCAATCTGCTTTCTGATTTTTATACAAAAACCCTTTGGCATTGTGAATAAAATCATTGCAGGCATTAACCAGCTTGTAGTACTTATTGTTTAAACAATAAGGATTGTAAGTATCGTATTGTAATTTCTCAATACTTTTCAAATTCTGATCGGCATACTCAGTTACGGTCAACTGATTGCTTCGCAAATCGTTCAACACAACCAAATCGCTAGATATATCCTGCAGTAATGCATAGATACCAACCAAATTTGCACTGACTTCCTCCTGTGTTGTAAAGTTGTCATCTTCGATCAATAACTCGTTGCTATTAATATCAAACGTATCATCACACGATGAAAACAATATGATAAAAAGACTTAAAGCACATATTATTCTTCTCATATCTAATCTTTTAAAATCCAACTTGTAATCCTAACATTACTGTTGCCGCATTAGGTATTTTGCCATAATCAACACTTTGATAGATTGGATTATCACTATAACTAAATTCAGGATCGGCCCCTTTATATTCACTTGCAAACCAAAGGTTGTATCCATCCAGGCTAATGCTTAATGAACGTATTACTTCGTTGCTAACTCTTGTTTTATACTTGATGCCTGCATGCTTTAATTTAACAAAGCTGCCATCTTCGATAAAACGACTGCTAAAACGGTTGTTTTGCATAGGATCACCATAATTCATACGCGGTATATTGGTCTTATCGCCTTCTTTTACCCAAGCACTTAATACTGCTTTCGATTGGTTATATCCATCAGACTGCCCTTCTGTCAACATACTGGTGTAATTAAACACGTGGTTGCCAACACTGTAAGAAAAATTCAAATCAAAATACCACTTTTTGTAGCGAGTATTAATACCAAAACCGCCAAAGAAATCTGGTGCTGGATTACCAATTTTCACACGGTCATCCTCGTCAATAATATTGTTTTTGTCAACATCCAAAAATGCAATATCACCGGCTTGTATTTGCTCACCACTCTTATTTGTTAAGTTGTATTGATCTGCTTTTTCCTTGCTTGGAATCACTTCCATCATCTGATAACCATAAAACTCATACAAGCCTGATCCTACTTCACTTATTAGCGATCCGCCAGGAATGTTTGTGAAAATGGCTTTGCTACTAGGCAAAGCTGATACCTCGTCCACATTCTTACTCACATTTGCATATAGATTTACAGCTACCTTAGAAATATTAAACTCACCGGCCATTCCCAGGCTAAACCCTTTACTGGTTTTTTCTCCACCATTTGAATACACAAAATCAAAACCATTTGACGAGTCTATTTCCTCTCGGACAACCATATCTTTAGTCTTATTTTGGTAATATGTTCCGTTCAGATATAAATGGTTGAACAATTTAGTTTCCAAACTTAACTCCATACCATAGACATCTTCCCATTTCAGGTCGGGATTAACAATATTATATGGTTGTAAACCTGCAATATCAACATACTGTACACTTGAGTAGTAACGACGCAACATACTGTTGTTCAAATTCATATTTGCAGTCTTATAATAATTTGGCACAACAGTCAGGTAATTGATAATCCCCTCCTTGTTGTCGACCAAGGTCAAAGGCAAATTCACACCATAAAACAAGCCATAATTATCGCTATTATCTCCAACAGTTTCGGTGCCATCGTAACTTAACCATGCATTAAAACCTAATAACTTATTAAGCTGCAAACTAGCGCTACCAAAAAACTGGATCAGTTTCAGGTCAGTACGGTCACCTAAAATTTGACGCACTTTATTGGCATCCGCCTGATTAAGTGTAACAAACTGATCGCTACGTGTATTTGCACCAATAGCATAATCACTTTCAGCATTTTGAGTCTTGTAACGCAAACCACCGGAAACTTTGAAGCCATTTAATACCTGATCATTATTATATTGCAAGGCATATTCTGTCTGACTCATCCATTTTTTATGAATATAATGACTGGTCATATTTTGTGCTGTACCGTCAAAATAAATTGAAGGCACGACTGCATTACTGGTGATACCACTAACAAAATTATTCTGGCGATTACTGGTGGAGTTAACTCCAAACAGTAAATGATGACTCAAATGGTCGCTAATTTTATGACGAAAATTAATCATCGTTGTTAACATATGCCCTTTGGTAAACGTGCGATTATCATTTAAAATGGCCAGAGGATTACTCACCTCGTTAAAACTGGCTATTTTAGTAAAATAATCCTGCACCTGCTGTTTACTATCAATAAAATTACCAGCGAGCATCGGGGTTCTTGTGAACGCACTAATTACCGGATTATTATTAAACTCGTAACCCGTTTCAACAACATCAGAGGTATATTGCGTTAGATTTGCATTAACATCAATCTCAAATGATTTTGTAACATTGATATTGGTATTAAAACGCATGTAATACTTTCTGTAATCAGTATTATCAACAATACCCTGATCGTTTGTATATCCCACTGTTAAAGCATATTTTGCAATAGCATCACCACCTTGTACATTGATGTTATAATTCTGACTTAATGATGTACGATAAACCTCATCCTGCCAGTTTGTATTATTATTATAATTATTATACAATACATCATTGGGCACTAAAAACAAATTAGGATGATCCTTCTGCACTTCAAACATCTCATCTTTGGTTTTATGCAAATTAATCGCATGGTTTTGATATTCCTGAGCATTCAGCATATCAAAAGAGCGATATCGAGTATTCACACCCCATCTGGTGTTAACCGTCACTTTGGGCTGTAGCGATAAATTCCTCTTTGTATTAATAATGATTACGCCACGACCGGCCTGAGATCCGTATATAAGAGCTGCTGCTCCCCGAACATATTGAATACTTTCAATATCCTCGGAGTTCAAATCATTCAAGTAATTGTTAATTAAACCTGTAATTATCGGACTCTCTTCATTTTCGACATCAATCAACAGACCATCTATTACATATAACGGTCTATTGCTCTGGCTCATAGTTTGTCTACACGCAATCTGCAACTGACTACCTTCGCCTGGCATCCCACTTCGTTCAGTCACCTGTAAGCCAGCTATACGTCCGGCTAAATGATTTTCAAAGTTCTTTAGTCCTCCATTAATGGAATCAAGACTAAATAAACTAACACCAGAATTATCGTTAACTACCTTATCCTGTGCACCCACCCGGACAAAGCTTATGAAAAATAAGCAAAGTAATATTATATTCTTATTCATATTTCTACCTTAATAATTATTATTTGTAGGTATCATTCTCACATGTACAACCATATTAATAGGCCCTCTGCCAGGTATTTGAGTACCTGCACTGACTGCCATAACAATTGGCCTTATTCCCCATTCGTCCGGGATACTAATTCGTCCCAGATATTTACCTGTTTCTAACTGATTTTCCGGTTCAAATGCCGGATATTCAATAGCATCACCACAAGGATTTAGTTCTTCATCACCCCTAAACTCTTTCAAAAAAGTTAATTTCTGATAGTGTGTTCTTGTTTCGAAATTGAAGCCACTGTTCCATCCTTTAATGTAAATATCATACTCACCCGGAACGATTGGCATTTCCACAATCTCATTATTATTAATCACACGAAAAGTTTTAAACTCAACCCTTGCATCCGTTCCTTCGATCATATATTGACTCCACCAACCAGTTTGATCAGGAGCGTCCCTGTTTGTCCATTGTTCGGCACCAGCAATAACCTGACGAAAGCTGTTGATTACCTGCTGATTATTGTTCTTCCACAAATTCTGTGGCCTGAATTGTACAGCGCTCATATACAGCGAACGTGGCAACCTGAAATTTTCAAGTGTATATAGTTCACCATTACTGGCTAATACTCTTGAATCCTTATTTATTTTCTGCACGCCTGTTTTAAACAGGTTCCCATTGATTAAAGTCAACAAGGTATCTTTGGTAACATCGTCCACTTTTCCTTGATGAAAAACCGACTCGTGACACCATTCGTACATAATTTTCTTCAAACTTTTTTCAACCTGTTTTCCGGTAGCCTGCTCAATATTCTGAATGGTTGGTTCATAGGCCTCATTGAGTAAAGCATCTGAAGGAACAAAAGCTGTATAAAAGTAATCTTCTTCCAGAGCGTCGTACTTACCACTTTGCAATACCCTGTTTTGTTTAATCCATACCGTATCGTAGACTGTCTGCCCAAGCTCATCAATCTTTAAAGGCTTACTGTTTTCACGATCAAAAATCATGGTATCGGCATCGACAATATATTCTTTTATAAGACTATACTCATCACCCAGTTTCATAATTTGACTATATAAATCAGGAATAATTGTAAAATTGCTTTCCGCTTGATGGATCACACCATTCCCACAAATTACTTGATTCCCAACAAGATTGATCCCATCCAGTGTTAACTCCGTATTTTTATCAATGGTATGATACTTGCCCAACTCTGTCTTAACACGGGTCATGCGCTCCAAATCACTCACGTAATAGATTCCTGTGCTCAGATGGTTCAACAACACTTGTTTCAATTCGCCACCCGTTTGTGCCTTTAATGCTACCATGGCCTCATTATTCAAGGCATAAACAGTTATAGCCTTATTTGACAACAACCACTGATCCAAGTCCTGCGCTTTTAATTCACTTACAAAATCCTTATACTCAGAATGATTTTGCAGATAGCTTAATACATTGGTCGCCTGTACATTTTCCCGCTGGTCTTTATGATAATTATTAAAATCATCATTACAACCAAACAGTAAACAAACGCCAATAAGCAATATAAATAAATAGTTAACTTTCATTCTTTCAATGTTTATAATGGCTTGAAAACAATTTTTCCTAACATAAAACCTCCACGACCTTCTTTGTATTCAATGCGGATCTTATGTTTCTCCATTTTATCAAATAAAATACCGTAGGCTAGCCGTGGAATACTTATAATGTCTCCATCAGCATAATAATTACCTTCAATAGCTGTTAGAACACCATCAATGTAGATATTGTAGGTACCTCCGCCTTTCCAGCGACGACCATACGTGTAAATTTCATAGCTTCCTGGGGGTATTAATGGGCTTTCCACCTCCAACCAGCCACCATCGTTATTGCCAATATCAAAAATCAAACCGGCACCTGCTCCAAACCAACCTTTACTATTGTATATGGTATATTGCAGTGGTACCTCATTGGGCCAAGTATCCCACTTCCATTCTTCTATCGCACCTTTTGCAATCTCATCCTGGGTAAAATTGTCATACTCGCCAAAATGACCAACTACATAATGCGGGATGGAGGAAGAGTTTTTCACAACAGCAGGATCCCACTCCATATACACAGCTTCGAGTGCTTTAATATCCAGATAGTCATCCAAATACTGAACACAACCGTTTTTAAGTGGAATATTTCGTTGGTCTTTCACAATAGATGTATACGATTTCACTCCTTCTTCAGAAACAGCCAAGTTTAATTGGATATTACCACGCTCCTCTTTCACCTGGACACCTTCACCATACAGATACGATTGCATGTTAACAGCATCTGCCAGCTCATTATAATCAAGCATCTTGTTGGTGAAATACGCACCTTTGATTACATGGTAAGCTACCCAACGATTAAATGCATTATTGCCATCGGTAACATCATCGGAATCACTGTATCGACTTTTTAGCGATTCATAATCCGTAATACCTAATTGCTTTAAAGTGGCATCATCAATCATTAATAGAGTATAGTACAAACGACTTTTAACGCCATATTCATTTATGACAGTATTTTCGTTCAGTGCATCAAAGATCCCGGTTTCGGTAAGAGCCTGTTTGAATATTTTAGCATTTTGTGCCTGATCTACATAATCCTTCAATGTTTTATCATGAACACTCAACACTTTATTCACCTCATGCATCACGCCATTTGTTAATTCAATGTCAGGCACCTTAATGCTTGAGTGTTTATTAAGGATCACTTCGGTAAGACCCATATTTGCAAAGTCGACCGACAAATAATCACCAATATAGTTGGTGTCATTCACACAGCCTTCGCGAAAATCAACGGAGGTAATACGCTTATTAAATACATGATTCATCACCAACTGCCGAGCTTCTTCAGTGCTTAAGGAGACGATAGCTTTACCTCCCAAATATTCACTCACAGCGTCGTTGGATGGGGTAAAACAAGTATATTGACCAAATGTATTTAAAGTTTCGTACAAATCTGCCTGATGGATCATATCAATCCACAGACCATATTTATCAGCTTGTTTTTCAAGCGTAACCACATAAGGAAAAATATCGGTGGTCACAAAGTCACCTTCCACATTTTTATCCTCACAAGCCACCAGGAAAACCATAACTGATAATAGAATATAATTGACTATTAATTTCATAGATTACTTATTTATAGTATGGGTTTTGCTCTAACAATTTATTGAGTTTTAACTCATCCTTATGGATTGGAAAATAATACGCATAAGTATTTTGCAGCATTACTTCAATACGCGCCACATCAACGCCTCTTACGTAAGTCAACATCATGTCAATCACAACATCTTTTCTTTTCCAATTCTCTTTTTTAGCTACACGCAGTAGATCGAACCAGCGCTTTCCTTCGCCACAAAACTCTCGGTGTTTTTCTTCCAGTAAAAATCTCAGCATCTCATCATGCGTATCACCAGCATCTACAGTACGCCCCAATCCAGCTCTATTGGTAATTTCTCCTAGTGCCTTTTTGGCCAGATCAAACTGGGATTTCATTATGTAAGCTTCAGCCTGCATAAAATACACCTCTGCCAAACGATACAGTTTAAAATTAAAATCACTATTATCCTGGCTAATCAATACCTGATCATCCGCCGTAAGAGTGGTTACATATTTTTCCAGCTGTAAAGTCTGATCATTATAAGTCAGTTTGCCCCTGATATCATTTTCGTTGTATAGATTGAAAACATCGTAATGATGAGCAAACTCATAATCACTTGTATTTTTTCCATACAATTCAAACAAGCTATTCCTTTGATTGTATTTTTTATGAAAACTAATTTCAAGAATACTTTCATTACTAAAATCGTCCATAAACAATTCGAACCAATTCTCAGAAGGCTCCAGAATCTTCTTACCACTGCTTAACACTTTATCACAATAAGTTAAAACATTATCGTAATCCTCCATGTAAAGACATATATCGGCTAACAATGTATAGGCGGCCACTTGTGTAAAACGGCCATATAATTCCCATTCTTCATCATATAGTTCTTTTACTTTGGGCGCAGCTTTCTTCAGGTCTTCACAAATAAACTTCAAAATTTCTTCATCTGTGTTTTTTTCTTTCATAAAGCCCTGATCGTCGGTATCATAAGGCTCCGTAATTAAAGGTGCATCTTTCCACCATCGTACAACATAAAAATATGCCAGTGCTCTGATTGCTTTTGCTTCGGCGACGTTTGCTTCGTGTTCTTCAGTATTATAGTTCATATCTATCTCTACAACACCTTGACTTTCGGCAATTATCAGATTACAAAAACCAATAATTTTATACCATTCAGCCCAATCAGCAAAATAGTTACTGGCAGATATTAAGCCATAACGGGCCAATAACACATCGCTATTAATTGTTTTTAATTCATCGGCACGCATTTCACCCATGTGAATCAAACCGCTATGCAGATCCTGAACGCCTTTATATGCACTCCAAAGTACACTCTCTACATCAGCTTGTGTTTTCCAGAAGTCTTCTTTCACCACCTCATTTTCAGGTTGCAAATCCAACCAACTGTCACAGCTCGATGTTACAAATGCTATTAATAGCAAGAATATTAACAGATTCTTCATCTTTATACTTTTAAAAATTCATATTAATACCAGCTGTAAACCTAATAGGACGAGGGGTATAGCTTCTATCCATACCATCCACGCCTACTTCAGGATCCTGACCGGAATAGTTGCTCCAAGTCAATAAATCGTACCCCGTCACAAACACTTTACATTTGCTCATCTTTAGCTTTTGAACCAATAAAGTGGGAAGGTTATAAGATAAACTCAAGGTTTTAAGCCGTAAAAAATCTCCATCTTCAACAAAGCGATCGCTTCCCAGAGTGTTAAATCCAATCTTATATAAGGCCTGTGGCACGGTTGTAACATCGCCTTCTTTACGCCAACGATGCAATACGGCCGTACTTTGGTTATCAACACCATACATATTCTCTGTATTCATGCGGGTTTCATTAATGACCTTCTGTCCAACTCTAAAATGAAAAAACATTCTGAAACTCAAACGTTTGTAAGTAACTGAAGGACCAAAACCGCCAGTCAGGATCGGATTAACATTCCCCAGGTATACGATATCATTCTCATCAATCACTCCATCTTTGTTGATATCCTGATACTTGGCATCGCCGGCTCTAAACTCCTGATTAAATTTATTGGTCATAATCACTTCCTCTCCATTTGGATCAAGAATGATATCCCCGTCTTTATCGCGTGCATATGTATCATCCATAGTACTATACACGCCATCGCAATGATAACCATAGATCGAACCAACAGGATCACCAATCACGTGTTTGTATGCGAACCTATTGTTGGCATATTCGTAATCAGTGAAATTAACATTTTCGGGCAACTTAGTGATTTCATTTACATTACGAGCTAAGTTGTAATCAATTTGAAAATGCCACTGTTTGTTCTTGTATGGAATATAATAGCCATAAATCTCAAATCCATTATTAACCATATCTCCGGCATTATACCACAACATTTTATCAAAGCCTGTCATGCTTGGCAGTTGAGCATCTTTTTGAAGCAAATCAGTTGTTTTTTTGTTGTAATACTGTAAGGTAACATTCAAACGATTATCCAAAGCAAATAAGTCAAGCCCCACATTAAACTGATAAGTCTTTTCGCGCTCAAGATTGTTAAGTGTCATTCTGTTTGGATACAATGCACCTTTATTCATGTAACTACCGTAACTTGTGTATGAGCCATAATATCCATAACTAACAGTCGGCACATTGCCCGATGTCCCATAGTTAACTAACAGCTTGAGTTGATCGATCCACTCAGTTGATTGCAAGAAACTCTCTTTATTGATATTCCAGCCCAGGCTTAAATTCGGAAAGAATCCCCATCTGGCTTTGGAACCAAAACGACTGCTACCATCGTATCTTACTCCGGCCCCTATCAAATATTTATCCTTCAATTTATAATGCCCTTGAACCATGTAACTTATCAAACGGTTTTCGCTCGATCCGCTTTCTATATTCCTAACATTCCCATTATTAGCTACCTCCCTAATATCGTATGAGGGAATTTTATTAACGCTTGTACTATAGGCATCATTAATAAACTGCCCAGTATGCACATTGGCCATCAAATTTAATTCATGCCCATCGCCGAAATTCGGCATGTATGTCAATTTATTATCCGTCTCAATAGCAAAGCTTTCAGAGTATGATTCAGCTGCAACATTGGTATCTCCATGCGACCAGTTGGTACCCAGTGCCGATTGCGGTAAATACGAAAATGCTTTTGAATCATTCTTATCAAACGCTACATTCATTTGATAGCGTAATTGATTTGTAATCCTATATTGAACGCGGAAAATAGAACGAATCCGGTCGGTTTTTACCTGGTTAACAGATTCCTGAGTCATAGCCACAGGATTGTAAATTGAAGTACCAAACCCCTGCCAATTTTCTAGCGGCTGAAAATACTCATCCGTTCTGCTACCATTTGCATCCAAAATATAGGGACTCATATTAGGCATTTTACGCATCGTAATCGCCCGTACATGATTATTACCATAAGTCAATGGACTATCTTTCTTACCAGAAGTAAAACTAAAGTCCGTACTAAAAGTAATTTTATCGCTTAAAAAGTAATCCAGATTAATACTGTTGCTTAATCGTGTAAAGCTCGTATTTTTGGTATTACCCAATTCATCGAGATACCCGATATTAATCCGGTATCGTGCTTTACTACCACCACCACTCATACTAAAATTATGATCAAAACTCAGTGGGTTCTGATTAATCTCATCCAACCAATTGGTGTTGACATCGTATTCGTTAAAATACTTATAATAAGGATCTCCATTTATTTCCGAGTATTTATCCTTGATATATAAATAACTGTCATCTTTTCCCTCGGTGTACAGATAGCTGTTCCATAAAGCTTCCGACATCAAGCCGATATAATCCTTGCCTGAAAGCATTGGAATAGTTTTTGGTTCCTTTTTATAGGATGTGCGCAAACTGTAACCAAAAGTTGTCCTTCCCGCAGTACCGCGTTTAGTTTTAATGACCAAAACACCATTTGCGCCCCGAGCTCCGTATAAGGCTGTTGCTGCACCATCTTTCAATACCTCAATACTTTCAATATTCTCTGGAGCAATCGACACTAAAGCTCCATAATCTTCAGTATTGGCTGTTTTAAAGTCAAAGTCACTACCAAAAGACGTATTGTAAGGCATACCATCCACAACAATCAATGGTTCGGTGTTCGCATTTAAGGAACTGGTTCCACGAATTCGGATGCTCATACCAGATCCGGGGTCACCACTCTGAGAGACCATATCTACGTTAGCCAAGCGTCCCTGAATAGCATCCTCTACTGATACAGAAGGTACCTCATCCATATTCTCCATATTGATTAATTGACTACTGGTGGTTAAATCAGGCCGAGGAATCGAAAACAAATCGGTATTATCTCTTCGATGCACCACCACATTAATCTGATCAATATTCTGCATATCATTAAACAAGGTTACATCCACAACCGGGCCTTTAATGGGTAGAATCTGATCTTTAAAACCAATAAAAGTAAAATTTAAACGATTGGTGCGATCTTTTACTGATAATTCGTAGTACCCATCCATATTCGTAATGGTACCATTCAGGTAACGTTCGTTTTTGTCAAGAACAACCACGTTCACCCCCGGAATGGGCTCTCCATCCAGATCCTTGACTGTACCTTTTACTTTAATTCCCTGTGCCACAACACTAAACACAGTGGAAACAAGTAAGCATACTGTAAAAAATAATTTATATATTCTCATATTAATGATAGCTTACAACATTATCAATTGAGTAAATTAAAGCATTGCTGCTCAAGCCTATTTGATCCAGAATAAGATTTGCTTCCTGACCATCAATGCCCTTGACTTTCTTTGCATCTTCATTAAATTGCAAGAAAAGATCATAATACACCGTCTTTTTACTAGTACTATTTTTCTTGTCCATAAGAGAAGTTGAAAACGGTGCATTTAACTCCTCATAAGGCAAATAGTAATTCGTTCTGAATGTACCATCCATCTTAACAAAATAGTAGCTTAACCAATCGGCTAATGGTTTGTATTTGATATAATTTTTCACATTGGGATCATTAAAAATCTCATCAGATATATCCGGATTTACCACATCAATTGGAACCTTATTCTCACTTATTGCGTTTAATAGTACATCATTAGTAGGAATAAAGGTTGTAAATCGGTAACCCTGAATAAAAGGACAACTGGTAATAATGCCCCTATTGTTTTTATTATAACCGTCCACCATTTGCATTAGCTTATTAAACTCAGAGTATTCCGGCTTCTTATTGATGATTTCAAAAACAGACATACCCGTTGGCATTACCAGATCATCCACTTTAAACACCTCTCCATTAGAACATTCGATACCTTCATCCAAAACATTTACAGGACTTGATGTTAAATGATAGTTACCAGCGCCCATTATTTGTGATTTGTTGAAAATAACAACATCATAATCATTCATTGTTTCACCAATAATCATGTTGTCGCCTACTTCTTTCACATTTTCAAGAATATGGCTGTAAACAATGCGCTTAATAGTTCCACGCCCTGCAAGCGTATTCTGACCTGTTTGTAAATCGAATATACTAAACACCTCGTCTCCAATCACGTTTGGATCACCTACATTGATGTTTACCTTGGCTCTACTCCAGACATCGTTATCAGGCATATAAGCCCTAAGAGTCTTCCTGCCGTTTAATAATTCAGGCATCACATCAGCATATTCAGCTGCATATAAGAATTTAGAATAGCCAGGATCGGTAAATGCATGACGCATAATACTGCTAAACATATCAATCTGCGGCATTTTTTTAATCCCATATACCAAACCATTTGAACACATGGCTACATCATTGAGCTCTGTTTCCAAATTGAAATTAAAATACGATCCAAAATCATTTCTAAACGACTTGTCCTGAATTTTGGCAGGCCATGCAAAATTTTGACTCGACAAATACCCCAACAGATACCCAACCGTTATATCGCTGATATCATCAATAGTAGGTACATTTTCATTAAGCAGATAAGTGTTGATATAATCCAACAATACATCATCTGTTATCATAAAATAGGATGGATTATCCTGCATATTTGTGATGAAGTCACTGGACAATACTTCTGCGGAAATCTGCCCTGCATTTCTATACTTCGTTTTAAAAATGCTATCGGCAATTTGTGTATATTTTTGACTGGAAACAGCATCATACGAGTAATCTTTTACGCGTTCGTATAATGAAGCCATCACGTTGTAATCATCATGTGATTTCAACCAATCTTCCACATTTTCCATTGTATTGACAACTTCATCGATGTGGTATAAATAACCATTTGTACAAGGTATTTCACTTTCGGTTACAGCAGCATTACCAAACATTAACTTACCATTATAATCTTTATCAAAAACTACCTGATAATTCATATTCGGATCCGTTAGCTTTTCAGCACTGAAAAGTGTTGGTGTAAAAACCGAGACCATTTTATTCTCATAATGTACATGATACTGCTTACCATTTTTTTCTTCAATAGAAAAAGGTTTCTGGCTATAGGTTTTCAAACGCTTAATTGGATTATCATTAAGCATATTAATTTGCTGTTCGGTAAAGATATTTTCAACAAAATGTAAACGAACCATATTGTTCAATAAATCCTTGTCAACATCCTGAATGCCTTTGGCCCCGTTTGCTTCAAGCCATTTATTAATAGCCGCATCATTTGGTGCAAAAACAGTTATAGCTGCCCGACCATCCACTAAGTCTTCTAATTTTAACACTTTAATGGATTCAACTAACAGTTGATGGTTTTCAGAAGAAGCTAACCTCTTGTAAATTGTCCCTTCTAAATTCTTTGGAGCTTTATAACGGTCATGTACTTCTTTTTCACATGCTATCAAGAGCAATGAAAAGATTAAAAGCAAACATGTATTCTTTTTTAAATATATCATTGTTTACCTGAGTTTGTCACATTTATGTATAAATCAATTTCACTTATTACAAAATGGGGTGCATTTTCCCACCATATACGGTCACATCTGAAACGTAAATACCTCACCTTTTTATTGGCTGTACATGTAACCGTTAAACTCGGATCATGCTCTGACATATCACTTACTACACGTGAACCAATCTTTGACCACCCCTTCGTGTTCATCTCATCTTCAAACCCTGTAAGATCTTCTGCTGGTGTTGTAGTTACTGCGTCTGCTAAATCTGTATGCCCATAAATATCATAACGCTTCGATGTCTGATTCAAGCTTGAACCTCGAGTCCAAATTACGGCCTTGTCAACAACCACTTCAGCACCTAAATCAATGGTAAATGTCAATGCATTGGGATCACCGCCATTATGAAAATGGCTATTATTACTAATTATTCCATCAAATAAACTTGGCAGGCTACCGCCCCAGTATTCACCATTTTTATCATTTGGCAATAAAGCCGGTTTAACTTTTGTTCTATCATATTTAATGATCAGGTCACCCCATTCCTTCTCAACTGAGCCCGTTTCAAATGGACTTAGAACAAATTTACTTGGAAGATATTTGCTAATAACTTTATAGTTGTGTGAATAATCAACATCAAAAAGCTTAATCGTTTTAGCATCTCTTTCTAAAGTATCATTTACCTCTTCCCCAAGCTTATTATGGTACGTAATTACAGAATACAGATGATTAGCACTTAGATAATCATAATTCAGAATCAAAGCATTTTGTTCATAATCATAATCCAAGGTAGAAGGAATTCTTGGATTTAGCGTTGAGTTGTACTTTTCTCCATATATACTAGCAAAATGATAGTAATCTTCAGACTTTCTACCTTGGTCATCGATCGTGTTGATTACAAAACAAACCTCCTCCTCTGGTAAATTTTCCAAAATCACATCAACTTTTCCATCTTGCACCTCCTGCCTTGCACTTACATTTGCACCAGTAACCACAACTTCCCGGCAATTTTCAAATACTTCGATTGTAAAATAGGCTATGTTTTCACCTGTTTTATGAGATACTTTTTTAACTCCAATAAAACTTAAATTGTCCTCATTGTCATTACAACTAAACAGTAAAAGAAGCATAATCATCGATGCTCCAAAATTTAAAATTTTGTACTTCATAGATCTTTTATTTAATATGTATGTTTTGAATTACAAATATTGATTACCAACAAGCGTAAACACTTCGTAAATCACTTGATACAAAACAAGTCTTTCATGCTCATTAACAAGGGGAGGAATTTGTTTTCATACAGGTTGACAAAACCACCTTTTAGGTAGTATTTTGGTCGATAATGGGGGCTAATTGTATTCGCACAAGTGTATCAGCTTACTTATGCGCCAGCCAAACACCAACGCTATCAACTCATTGCCAGCTCCGTAAATAATGGAAGAAAGAACACATCTCAATCAATTGTATATGACAGTACTTTTGTATCACTGAAGCAAACAATTATATATGGGAATATTAGTTAATTTAGCCAGTATATTTAATTAAGTAGAAATCAATGAGGTCGTCATTTATGAGAATAACACTATTTATTTATTTGCTTAGCTGCACTTTTATTATTAACGCATCGGCAATAAAAACTAACGATATTCATCCTTTAAAATCTTTAACAATCGAAGATGGATTGTCCCAAAATTATGTTACTTGTTTACTTCAGGATTCAGAAGGATTTATGTGGATTGGAACACGCAATGGTTTAAATAGATATGATGGATACTCTTTTAAAGAAATTGAATTTAAAGACAAAGCAGATGGAGCTGATCAGGTGACCTGTTTATTGGAAGATATCGATAAAAACATGTGGATTGGAACAATTTTTGGTTTATACTGTCGTAATCCAAACACAGAAATAACTGAATCTATTCATTTAAATGACCCCAAAGCAAATATTACTTGTCTCTTTCAACATAATAACGGATCTATCTGGATTGGAACAGTCTCAGGAGTGCTTTACAATTACAACATTCAAACAAAAATAGTTTCCAGTTACAGCATACCTAACCGTGAGACTATCTCTTCAATTACGCTTGACCATGATCACTTATTGCTTGGATTCAGATCATATGGCACTGCTCATTTCAACTTAAAAAACAAGCGTTTCCACTACACAAAGCAAGATAATTATTTCATCAATCATACTGTTCATAATACGCTTAGTACAAACAGCAATAACATGTTGATTGCGTCAAATGCCGGGACTTTTCAAATATCTTCGGATATAGACATTACAAAAATATCCAATCACAATAGAAACAAAAATGCTGAATCACTAAATACCGTGATTTGCATGAAACAGATCAATGACTCTACGGTTTGGATGGGTACAGACGGACATGGGGTTTATAGCTATAATTTAAATCAAAATAAGATGGAAAAGATCGAATTTTCCGGAGTTGTTCCCATAGGAGCTGTCACAACAATTTTAAAAGACCGTAGTGGAGCTATTTGGCTGGGAACAGTAAACTCCGGCGTACAAGTATTCGATCCAAATTGCAGTTTTTTTGACCATTGGAGATATGAAAAAGGCAACCCAACAGGTTTAAGTGGAAATTCAGTACTGGGATTAGCAGAGAGTAAAAATGGCAATATCCTCATAGGTTTGGATGGTGGCAGTCTGAATATTTTTGATCATAAACAATCCCGATTTTATCATACAAATATCACCAATGCAAATGTAATTAATACCGTTATCGAATCTGATGATGGAAATATTTGGCTAGGAACATTTCAACATGGAATAAAGCCTATTCGTATTACACATAACGATACATTTAATTATGCATATTCACCTTTTAGAATCCCATTTACCATTAATTCAAGTGTAAAATGTATCCATAAAAGCAATGCCAATAGATTGTGGATTGGAACGGGTGGAAATGGCTTGTATCATCGAATAAGCTCTTCCGCGAAGGGCATAAAACTGCAGGCCATTAATGAACCACTGATACCACCCATGATAACTGCTTTAAATGAATCATATGATTCTATTCTTTGGATTGGAACCCATGGTCGTCTTCTGAAATACAAACATGATAGCCATAGGGTTGAAATTGTAAAGGAAGCAAAAATCAGACAAAAATTTGAAATTACCTCAATTACGGAAAGTGAAAACAGACAAATATGGATTGGAAGTAAAACCGGACTATGGCAAATTGATCAGATAAATCAGGACACGATTCAATACACAATAGAGGATGGTTTGCCGAGTAATGCGGTTAATGCTATATTATATGATAATGATAGCTCTTTATGGCTGGCAACAGACCGCGGACTATCTCAAATGTATATAAAGAATAAAACTTTTCGTAATTTCGGAAAAGAAGATGGAATAAGGGGAATAGAATTCAATGAGAATGCCGCCTTATTAGCAAGCGATGGAAAAATATATTTTGGATCCACCAATGGGGTGTACAGCTTTTATCCAAAAAAGATTAAACATAATTTGCATGCACCAAAAATAGCTCTTACTGGAATAAAACTCTTCAACAAAAAAGTTCAGATAAACGATAACCAATCTTTCCTAACGAAATCCATCAACAAAATGGATACTATTATACTTAACCATCAACAAAATAGTTTAACTTTTGAGTATGTAGCATTAAACTACACCAACTCAGATAAAAATCAATATGCCTATATATTGGAAGGATTTGACAATGATTTTGTAGAAGCTAAAAGCAGAAGGGAAGCAAATTACACAAATATACCTCCAGGAAAATATACCTTTAAAGTAAAGGCCTCCAATAACGATGGAGTATGGAATAATACCACAAAAACATTAAACATTATCATTTTACCTCCCTGGTGGAAAACATGGTGGGCATTAGCACTATTTACTACCTTTTTCCTGTTTGCTATTTATCAACTAATCCAATATTCAGTGAAGCAGGCTCGGTTGAAAGATGATCTGAACACAGAACGACTAGAGAAAGATAATCAACTCAAGCTTAATGGATTAAAGTCACAATTCTTTACTAACATAAGCCATGAATTCAAGACTCCGTTAACACTAATCATTAGCCCTCTGGAGCGTATACTCTCCTCTATGTCAAAAAATGATCACAAGAAACAAGAGTTGATTCTAATCCACAAAAATGCCAACCGCCTATTGCGACTGATAAATCAATTAATGGATTTTAGAAAAGTAGAATTGGGAAAAATGAAAATTAAGGCAAGAAAAATCAACCTTGTGCAATTTGTTGAAGATATTATTGAATCATTTGAGATTTTAACAAGCGAAAAACAGATTTCTCTCTCCTTCCATCAAAAACCAGATCAACTATATTGTTGGTTCGATCCTGATTTGATGGAAAAAGTAATCTATAATCTACTATCTAATGCCTTTAAGCACACGCCCAAATGTGGAGATATTGAAGTGACTATCGACCTACTCGCTAACATGGATGAACGAATTAGAGTTCAAGTGATTGACAATGGCGTAGGAATCCCCAAGTCAAAACAAAAACTCATATTTGAACGCTTCTACCAACTTGATGAAGATTTAAATACCGGAACAGGAATAGGCCTGTCTTTATCAAAAAGTTTTGTTGAATTACACCATGGTACGCTCAGCGTTCACAGTGAAGATGTAAAGGGTAGTGTTTTCTCCATTAAATTTCCAACAGGAAATAATCACTTCTCCAAGAATGAGAGGGCACATTCACCCACGGATACCACTAAAAACAATGAGTTGTGGTATCAACAAACACTAAAGGCATCAAAGCATGATCCCATCAAGATACTCACCAGTAGTCACTTGAAAGAAAACAAAAAGTACACCATTCTTGTGGTTGAGGATGAAAATGAAATCAGGACATTCATCACCGATAGTCTGAAATCCTATTTTGATATTTTGCAAGCCGTGAATGGTACAGAAGGTATTAAAATGGCCACGGAACATTCTCCTGATCTTATTATTTCAGACATAATGATGCCCGAAATCAATGGATTGGATTTATGCAAAAAAGTAAAAAACAATATAAATACCAGTCATATTCCTATCATATTATTAACAGCACTCACTTCTGATGAGCAACAAATAAAAGGGCTGGAAACCGGAGCTGATGATTATATCACTAAACCTTTTAATCCCAACATGTTATTCTTTAAGATAAAAAACCTATTAGAGAACCGTCAAAATATCATTAATCGCTTTAAAACAGAAACCGCAATGGAACCCGATGAAATTGCTGTTACCTCAACTGATGAGATATTTTTAGAACAAGCTATTAACACTGTTAAGGATAATATCTCTGATCCAAACTTTAAAGTTGATCAGTTAATGACTTTTTCAAATATGTCCCGCAGTCCTTTCTTCCGGAAAATTAAAGCACTTACAGGGATGAGTCCAAATGACTTTATCAGGATGATACGCTTAAAACATGCGGCCAGCTTATTGCTTAAATCTGATTTAAATATTTCGGAGATATGCTATGATGTTGGCTTCGTTTCCCCAAGATATTTTCGCGAGTGTTTTAAAAAGCAATTTGGACATACACCAACAGATTACAAACGTGACCAAAATACACATCAGATTTAAAGAATGAAACTCAGGCCAAATCAGTCAAAATGCAAAGTAAGCTGTGACTGCTCTCACTCTCCTTTCCTATATTCCAAGGGTGTCAATCCAAATTGTTGTTTAAAGGATTTTGAGAAGTACTTTTGCGTGGAAAAACCGGTTTGTTCAGCGATCTCGGTTACTGATCGCTTGGTTTCTTTTAGCAACCGGGCTGCTACCTTTAAGCGATGAATGCGCATATATTCGGCCGGTGACTGGTCGGTCAGTGATTTTATTTTTCTATACAATCCAGATGTACTCAAAGCCATCTGTGAGGCCAGTTCTTCGACATTAAAATTCATATCATCCAAACGTTCATTAAAAACAGCCTCCATCTTCTCTATAAAAACCTTGTCCATCTGATTGGATACAAACAACTCCGGTTTTTCTTCCGGCCCCCTGCCAAATTGCTGTCTCAATTGCCGCCGTAGTTCTATCAACCTATCGACTCTTAAGCGGAGAATATGCTGATTAAAGGGTTTGTTAATAAAGGCATCCGCCTGACAATCAAAAGCATTCAACTGGGCTTCATCACCCGTTTTGGCGGTAAGTAAAATGACCGGGATATGACAGGTACGAATATCATTTCGAACCGCTCTACACAACTCATAACCATTCATAACCGGCATCATAACATCTGAGATAATCAGATCCGGATTTTTTTCTTTTACTAATGTCCATCCGTTTTGTCCGTTTGAGGCTTCAAAAACAATATAGTCCCTTTCAAATATTTCCCGCACAAAAGTTCTTATCTCCGATTGATCATCAACAAGTATCAATACTGGTTTCCCCTTCAAATCTCCATGTTTTTGGGACTGAAGTGAATCAGTATTTCTATTACTTTCTACAGTTTGAATATTATCAGGAATCTGCAAGGTAAAAGTACTCCCCTTTCCCAATTCACTTTCAACAAGTATTGTTCCCCCCAGCAGCTCTGCATATTGCTTCACCAGTGACAGGCCAATTCCCGTACCTGTCTCTTTCTGATTCTCCGATCGATAGAAACGTTTAAATATCAGTCGCTGTTCCTCTTTTTTAATACCGATTCCCTGATCTGAAACACTTATAGCCACATTTTTATCCCTTTCACAAACCAACTCCACCCTTATTTCGGATTGGACAGATGAATACTTTAAGGCGTTGGATAATAGATTGTAAACTATTGTTTCTATCAGTTCCCTATCCGAACATGTCCAAACCGGATACGGCGGCATTTTCAAAACAAGATTACAATGATCATCTCTTAAGCGGAATACATCCACGGCAGCCTCCAGAAATTCTTTTAGATTAAAATCACGCTTATTAACACTTACATGAGTATTCTCCAACTTTTTTAAATCCATCACCTCGTTCACCATCCGGGTTAGACGTTGTGTATTGCGCTGTACTCGTTGTAATTCATCCTGGCACTCCTTTTCTAAGGTCTTATTGTCGATTAAGCGATCTATGCCTCCTTTTATTAATGTGAGCGGAGTCCTTATTTCATGTGATATATTCAGAAAAAAACTAAACCTCAAACGATCATAACGTTCCTTTTGGTGCAGTTTCTCTTTTTCGCGTACCCGTTTATTGGAGTAGCGAAGAAGAATCATGATAAAACAAAACACTAATATGGAGAAAGACACATAGGCCCATATACTCGTCCACCAGGGAGAAGCGATGGTAATGGGAAGAATATATTCCTGCTCTTGCCCTTTCACTCTGACATGAAATACATAAGCTCCCGGATTAAGATTACTCCAGGTTCGGTTACTATCAAAGGTACTCATCCATTCACTATCCAAGCCCACCATTAAAAGCTCATACTCCTTAAAATCGTTGGGAGCATAATTCAAATAACGATAACCAATAGTGATGGTGTTTTGATGATAAGGTAATTCCAAATGATCCACCGAGGCTATATCGATACCCTTTAACACCTTGGCAAACATAGCTGAATCGTTACGAAATCCTTGCCCCTGAATTTCAAAATGTGTGATCCCAACCGGTATCTCTAATGGTTTTTTTTGCAAATCAAGTGGATTAAAGCGGTAAAAGCCATTTCTACTACCAAAATAGAGATTACCCGCTTGATCTTTTGAGGCTCCCTGCGTGAAGTTATTACTCATAACCCCACCTGGCATTCGAAAAACCTCGGTATAATAATTTAATGGATTAAAAGCAACCAGCCCCTTCCCTGTCCCGAGCCATATACGATTGTCATTACCTGAGAGCATCGACTCGATATGAAAAGAAGGCATATGAAGCGAATCATTTACAGATCTAAAAAGATCATGCTGTGAATCAAAATAAAACAGACCATTGATGCCACCAAACCACATGGATGAGTCAGGCATTTCCACACCACACAAAATCCCATTTAACGATGTAGTTCCTGCGCTCAGGTATTGCTTGATTTGATTATTGCTTCTATCCCAGCAATAGATACCGTCATGCCTTGTTGCTACCCATAGCTTTTTTTTCCCAGATCCATAAATCATCAGAATATCTTTGTCCTTAAAAAAGAGCGAGTCTTTTAATTCATTAAAACAGAACGTGAACTTATCCATACCCGGTGAATAACGCGAAAGACCGCACGTTGTACCTACCCATATCTCTCCTGACCGATCTTCGTGCAACACCCAAACCGAATCTCCGGGAATACCTCCAGATTCTCTATTGTAAAGCTTAAAAAAAGAATTCTCTCCATCAATGTTTTTCCGACTAACAAACTGAAGCCCGGAATCACTTATCCCCAACCATAAATTACCCCTTCGATCTTCCAGCAGGGGAAAAACCTTTCCTCTTTGAAGAGCACCTTTTACGCCGGGTTTAGGGCTGATGGTTCTATAAATAGGATTATGGACTGATATTTTATTTTTTTTCAGGATATTAACACCACCGCCCCAGGTCCCAATCCATATATCGCCATTACCGGTAACAAGCGGATAGCTAACATCCTTATGGGCAAGACCGTTTGAAGTACGATAATCAAATTTAAAGTATTGAAAAACTTGCTGTTTAAGCCGTATCCTGAACATACCATTTCCCGATGTTCCTATCCACAGGTTCCCGTTAACATCAAAAAATAATGACGTAATATTAAAATCTATCAAAGAGGAAAAAACGTTATAGCCATTTATCAGGCTTGAGTAACCAGCAATATTATTAACTGAAATAATTCTATCCCCATCCCAAAAACCAATTCCTCCCGTGGATATCTCGAACCATATTTTACCGTCAGGCGCTTCAACAATATTATTAAGATTTGCGTCATACACCTGTAATGAATCTTCCACATAGGTAATAGCTGATTCATTATTATTTAAATACCCTAAACCTTTATCCGGAGAAGCAACCCATATTTTACCTCCGCCACCTTTAAAAACAGCGTTAAAAGTACCTGACATTGAATGCCTACCTACAGTTAGCTTTCCATCTGAATTAAAGACCACTGAAACAGTATCTTTACTGACAATCTCTTCTCTGTAAAAAAAGGAAAAATCCTTCTCTGTATATTTTTCTTTATCTTTTAAATCAACTTTAAATGATTTAAAATTACTGGTATTAAACACAAAGTAGCCTTTTCTGTTTGTGATCAGAAAAAGTTCATTTTTCTTTTTATAAATCGTACTTACCCACTCATTGTCAAGCATCTTAGGCAACTTAAAAAAAATAAATTCATGCCCATCGAACCGAACCAACCCTTTTCCGGTTCCTATCCATATAAAACCGTTCTCATCCTGCGCAAAGCAAATTACTTGATTATCTGGCAAACCAGACGCAACATTCCAGTGAAACAAATCCATCTCATAATTCAGAGCCATTATAGCCTGAAACCAAAATATGAATAATATACTAATGAATACCTTCCTCATTGCTTCTTGAATTACCATTTCAATATAAACAAAAATAGGCAAGAGAAGTCAACTTATCCTCCTCATGCCTATTATACCAATAATATTTTTTTTCAACTATTTATCTTTCCACTCCATTTTTGCTATAAACAAGCCTTTCTTATCCCAGCCGGTATTGGAAATGTACCACTCATTATCCGAAACTTTTATTACTTCTGAAGCATGGGTGGGCAGTTCACACACAAAATTCTCGATAGGAAAATTCATCGGATCTTTCGACCAGTACACATGGGTCTGTTCGTATTTTGTCATGGCACGACATACGAAAAGGTAGAAGAGTCCGTTCTTTTTTACTACAAATGGACTTTCTGCATCTCCACCCCAATCCACCTCATAGGGCTGGGTATGTACAATCTTAGGACCACTCCAATGTTTTAGATCAGGACTGGTACGTACGGCCACACAAGAGCGCAAATCCACCTCGTTGAAGGTACGGGTATAATAGAAATAATAAATGTCCTTCTCTTTTAAGATATAGGAATCACGAGCATGTCCAGGATCACTAAACAGCGGATTAAACTCGTGCCGCTTCCATTCAAACATATCATCCGATTCGGCCATGCATAACTGCCCCCAACTTGCAAAATTAGGTGCATTCTCCTGCATGTTACCAATATTATAGAACATATAACTTTTCCCGTTTTCCTCGAAGACATGGGGAGCCCAAAGAACACGTTCAACACCTTCCTTTACCCTTAAAGCATAATCATGATCCTCCCATTTATTCTGAGAAAACTCTTTTGCCGATATATGAAAGAACTTGTTCTCTCCGGTCCATGGATTAATGGGTTTATGCCCGATGATTCCATAAGCATGCCAGTCTCCATTCGGCCCTTTGGCAAAACAGTGGTCGTTGGTATACCAGGTGGTATCAATATCCGAACGGGTATCGTTGGGGTTAAAAATGTGCTGCCATTCACTGGCAATTGTAGGAACCTGAACGGGTCCTGTCTTTTCTTTTTTTTGATTTGGTTTGCAGCCAAAAACAAAGGATGCTACCAAAACAATGAGTAGTACTTTTTGCATGGTTTATTATTTTATTATTATTTCACTACTAAATAATCTAAGCCCAGCTTATCTGCTTTGGGATTCGACTTATTCGTTCCTTTTACAATTAGGGTCAGGCTGTTCTTGCCTTTTTTCATTCTCCCTTTCTCAAAAGTATATTCTTTCAGGCTTAACTTATCGCTGTACAGGTCAAGATTTTCAAAAATGAGTTCACCATTTAGCAATACATCCACAATTACATAATCGGGAGCATGCGTAAATACAGCCATTAATTCTCCTTTTCGTTCCTTTTCTGAGTAAAAGACGGTTTCCAATTTATCACTCTTATTGATGTCCTTCCATAACAAATGATTCTGTGCACTCCACTCATGCGAGAGGAAAGCTTGTCTGATGACTTCTCCTCCTTTTATCTTCTCTATTTTGAAACCTTCGGCCTCAAACTTATTTGTTAATTTCACCGGGATCTTCACACTCTCCGGATCTTCCATAAATCGCGCACTGGCATCTTTTGTTCCATACCAAAATGTAGTAGGAGCATAATCCATTTGAGTGGATGCCCAGTGCCAAATCTCCATATCAAACTTCAAGGATCGATCAAAAGGAATAACATCCAGCGATCGCCAACGGCTGTTCACCGTTAGTCCCGGGCTTCTGTTACCATCCCCTGTCGGCTGGGCATTAAATGGTGCCGAAAAATCAACCACACTGCACCAGGCATAACCATAATAATCTTCGGTACCGGTACCAAAATTGGAAGGAAACTGTTCGCCATCTACAAAAATCTTTTCATCTCCTTCGCCCCACCATACATAGCTATCGTTAAAAAGGGTAAGCACATCGCCCACATATTTCCCTTTCCCAGAAATAGTAATAAAGTTAACATCCTTTTTTTCTGATGTTTCAACATCCGGATAATTACGCCAATTAGCATGAAAATAAAGACTCTGTTCATCCCATTTCCAGTCGGTATGATGCATGTCCATCTTTATAAGTTCAATATCTTCTTTGCCAAAATTATGAACTGTAATCTTCGCTGCATTTTGGAAAGGCATAGGAAAGAACATAGTCATCTCGCCATCATCACTCACACGAGCAAGCCATCCTTCATAGGCTGAAATCTTGTATCCTGTACCAAATAAATCTCCCACAGGTGCCCAAACGGTCTTCTTCCCATCAAATTCCATGGCTATGACGGTAGAACGTAATGCCTGTTCCAGATTATTGGCAGTAATTTTCACCGCTATTTTCTTTATCACCCGATTTCCTGCTATGCTTGTCGATATGGACTCTCCGGCTTTTACAAGTCCTTCAAGATTATTAAGCTGACACTTATTTGTTACAGATTCATATTGACTCAACTGTCTGTTTACTGTTGCAATGGCATCTTTATACTTATCACTTTCCCAGTCTCCTTCTGTATAAGTAGCTACTGATGTTCCTGCTTCATACTGCCGATAATTGAGTTGGTAATAAAGCACATCGTTTATACTTTCATCCGCCTTCTGATAGGTTACTTTACAATGCTTTGCATAAGTCAAGGGAAAATAAAGGTTGTGACCAGAAAACCAACCATCATTTTCTAAAAAGGCCGAGGCGGTTTGAGAGAGAGGTGCGCCTACAAATTTGTTCGAAGAGATAATTTCGTCAATCCTCCCTTGGATCTGTGGTGTTGGGCTGTTGTCAAAATAAAAGCGAAGCGTCCCCATCGAAAAACGCTGCGCATGCCAGGTACTCCAAAAACGGACAATTGCCCCGGGTCCGTCCACATCCATCAATACATGCTCTATGCGTCCTTCTGTTGTATCGACTCTCACAAACTGACTGGCATCTGCATTATCAAACCATCCTTCTTGATTTGCCGCAACGGATTTCCGTGAATAACTACTGGCTTGCAGTGTTTTAAATTGATATTCTGATAGCTTCGCCAAGCCATCCCTATCCACCATCTCTTTTAATAATGATTTGATTGTAACATCTTGGTCACTTTGTTTAAAAGTACAGGCACCAGAAAAGAGTATCAATAAAATTAAACTACATATGAAAAATACGGTGTGTTTCATCTATAAAATTTAAATTATCATTTTTATAAATAATCCTTAATCGTTTTAGCAAAACTGAAAAAAGGAAGGCAGGTTAAGGACACCTGCCTCCAATAATTATAAATTACTGCGAAATTTTAAACGTATAGGCATACTCACATGGTAATTCATCTGGAGTAAGATAAGGAACCTTCAAAATCAGATTCTTTCCTTTCTGTTCAAAATCTATCTTAATATCCGTTCCCACCAATGTAATTTCAGTATTAGCCTTAACCTTCATATCACGAATTACTAGTTGTTCTTTTGGCCATTTAGGCACAATGGCAAACACATCTTTATCTTTCTTTGTGAAGAAGATTTCTCTTACTGCATATCCTTCTTGTTGATCAATGGTTTGTTTAAGGATAAAATCAGCAGGCAGGTAATGGGTACCTTCCGGTTTCCAGTCTTTCTTTCCTTTCTTTGACCACTGACAGGCACGCTCCCACTTGCGGGTTCCATAAATAGCTTCGCCATTTACTTTTAACCATTGTCCCATGGCTAACAGACGATCCTGCATAATTGGAGGTATGTTACCATATTTATCAGGACCAATATCCAACAGCAGGTTACCGCCATTACTCACTACATTTAAAAGCAGGTATACCAACGTACGACGTGAAGCATAATCATTCACATCTTCATTCACATTATAACCAAATGAAAAACCAATACCGCGACACTCTTCCCAGGGATGTGAGCCATCCAATCCACTTTGATACTCGGTAGAGAAATATCCCCCATGTTTAAAACGGCAATCTTTACCCCAACGGTCGTTAATAACCACATCCTGACCAATAGAAGATTCGTTAAACAACCAGGTCAATAATTCAGGCGAGTGCCACTTTTCTGGTTCCAAATCCCAATCGCCATCCGACCAAATCAATTCAGGCTTATAATTCTCCACCAAATCTTTAAACTGAGGGTGCATGTGTTCCAGTGCAAATTTCTCCGGATCCTTTTTCCAAAGTGGGTTAAACCACTCGTAAAGTGAATAATAAGTTCCAAATTTCACCTCAGTTTCCTTCACAGCCACTTCCAGCTCCTTAAGCAAGTCGCGTTTAGCGCCAACATCTTTGGCATTCCAGGGGAATCCCCAGGTTTTATTAGCTGTCTCGCTTGGCCATAAGCAAAAACCATCGTGATGCTTAGATGTGATCATCATATATTTGGCACCGGCATCTTCAAAAAGCTTAGCCCATTCCTGCGCATCAAAATCACGGGCAGTAAACTGTTCCCCGAAATTGTAATAACTCGAATGGGGACCATAAGTTTGGGTATGATGATCATATACTTCAGTACCCGTAAATTTACCATTCCCAAAAAGAGATTTACTCTGTAACCAATATTGATACCATTCCGAGTAAGTTCCCTTTGGGCTCCATGCAGGTACCGAATAGGGGCCCCAGTGGATAAAAATTCCAAATTTAGCATCCTCGAACCATGGAGCTACCGGACGGCTGTCGATAGATTCCCAGGTGGGTTCGTACTTTTTTTGCGAAAAGCCCATCTGGCTTCCCAATAAAAAGATAGCTAATACAACAATTAAATTTTTCATATTGATTCTATTTAGATATTACTTATTGCTTTCCAGATGAATATAAAGCTTCATAATCCAACAACACTTTCTCTTTAGCTCCTTCATAATCCGGTTTTATATTAGATTCCCCACCGGGTTTCATGTAATAAAAGGTTGTCGGCGCATAATTTACTGTTGCATTGTTCCAATGCCAAAGTTCCATGTCAAATCTTAAACTTGTATTAAAAGGCAATACATCGAGTGCTCTGACTCTTGTATTTACTGTATAACCAGGGGTTAAATTTCCTTCACCTGAGGGCTGCGCAATAAATGGGTGTGAAAATTTTTCGGGTTTACACCAGGCATAACAATAATAATCTTCGGTACCTGTCCCAAAATGAGAAGGAAATTCTTCACCATCAATATATATCTTCTCATCACCTTCGCCCCACCAGCTCATAGAAAATTGTCCATCTTTTTTTGACCATCTAGTTTTACCATTAGGTGCATTATCATTAAAAAGTGTTAATACATCACCAACATATACACCTTTCCCCTTAAGCGTTACGAAATTTAGATCTTTAATTCCTTCACCTCCTAACATATTTTTAGAGACTCCGGTCTTTGCATTTGTATATTGATGCCAGGACGTGTAAAAATGCATGGATTGATTGTTCCATTTATAAGCGTCAAATTTTATTGAGCCGTTAACACCAACTGTCGTTTTTCCAGTATTCTCTATCGTTATTTTACAATCCTTCTCAAATGGCATAGACCATTTAGAAGTCAGGTTACCATCAAAACTTACTTTGTTATACCTGGTTTCGTATGCATCTATTCGGTAGCCAGCACCAAAAAAATCACCCAAGGGTGCCCAAACTGTTTGCTGTCCATCAAATTCACATTTTAAAATAAGTGACCTTAATGATTGTGTCGGCTCATCTTCCTGAACACGAATATTCAATTCATTGATGGCTGCACCTACCTCTCTTTCCGAAAGTACTTTTACATCACCAGGAGCCAGTTGTATTTTAAAGCTCTCAACCTCTTCTAATTCGTGTTCTTCACTATACCTGCCATCCAACAACATTTGGTTGGTTGCCGTAATAAGTGATTTATTCTGAGCTATCGAATTATTCGTAAAACTCTCAATGACAACTTCTTTATCATATGATCTGTGATCTATATTGTAATATAAAATTTCACTACCAGTCTCCCAAGGGTTTCCATCAATAATAAAATCTGATTGGTAGGTTATTTTACAAGATTTCGCATATGGTATTGGCAAATATAAATTATGCCCACGTTCATCTGCTATTGTTTCAGGAGACACCGAACAACTCAATGGATAGCCCACTTCCTTATTCTCCCCGATAAAACTTCTTATAGTCTGACTTACCACCGGGTTTTCATTACCGTCAATATAAATACGCAAGGTACCTTTGCCTCTATTCTTTCCGGCACCAGTCATCCAAAAATGTGTAATCGCTCCAGGTAATTTTTCATCCATCAAAACATATTCTTTCCCGTTCTTCGTTTCCTCAACACCTTCCCATTGATTCATATCCCAGTTATGAAACCAATTCTTTTCGGTTGGTGAGGTACTTGATCGGTCATAGCTACTCACATGTTTAGTAATATATGCAGGCTCTGGAAAACAAGTCAATTGTTCCCGGGAGGTCATTTCTTGCAGCAGGGATGAGACACTGATTACTTCATTCTGTGCTTGTTCGTTGCTCGCACAGCCCAATAAGATTACAGCTATTGTTAAGCTGAGCAGGCAATTCTTTGTTCTTGTCTTTTTTTTCATTGTTAATATCTATAAAACATTAGCTTATTTACAACACTTTAACGCCACACCACAAAAATATAAAAATTATAGCTAAAACGTTTAAGTTATTTGAAAAAAACATCCAATTCCAAAACCTGTTTTAAGTTTTAAAACAAATTAGTCTACAATAGTAATTCTATTATCTTTTATAGGATCAATAAGTTCACCCATTAACCGAATCTGTGGTAGTTCATCCCTCATAAGGGATTGGATAGTACAGGAAACCAAATGCCCATAGCGCCACTCAATATCCACTTTATACGCTCCACGAGCAATCAGTCCTTTCACTTTTCCGGCAGGCCACTCAACCGGAAGTGCTGGCAACAGGTGGATTTCTCCTTGGTGAGACTGCAACAGCATTTCTGCCATAAAACCTGGGGTAGACATGGAACCATCCACTTGCATATTTCCACTTTCGTGTGCCATTAAATTTTCAAAACCCACATCGGTTACCATATCATTGAATATGCGTGCAGCTTTTTCTCCATCGCCGAGGCGGGTAAAGCACCAGATACGCCAGGTTTTATTCCAATTACCACCCATGTGGGGCCATTTAGGACCATATAGCGTGTGTCCCCTCATGTTTAAGGATTTGGTAGCTGCCTTCGCTAACTCAGGTGTTTTAATCGGATCAATTTGTCTTCCGGGCATTAATGCATACATATGAGAAATATGTCGATGGTGATCGCGCGGATTATCCACATCCCACGCCCATTCCTGAATCTGACCATATTTACCAATCTTAAGAGGTAATAGATTGTCACGTTTTTCTTTTATCTCTTTAATGAATCTTGTATCCGTATTTAATATTTCGGCAGCCTGAATAACATTCGAAAACAAGTCGTGCACCATTTGAATATCCTGGTATGCTCCGGGTAGATTGAACAGTTTCCCTTTACTGGCTTCCCCATTGGTGATAGCATATTCAAGGGGTTTACCATCTTTGAAGTCAACCCCATGCTCTGAAGAGACCGTTGGTGCAATGATCAGCTTGCCTTCATATTCAACCAGGTTTTGCAACCAAAACAAAGCGGCTTCTTTCATGACAGGATATGCTTCGTTGCGCAGGTAATCTTCGTCCATCGTGTATTCATACTGGCTCCATAAGTGCTGACAATGCCAGGCTGCACCACTAGGATACATTCCCCATAACATATCAGCACCGGGGGATGCATAACCCCAAATATTTCCTGTGGTATGACTCACCCAACCGTCGGTACCGTAATAAGCTTTGGCGACTTTACGACCAGGTTCAACCAGCGTTTTAATCCAATTAATATATGCTTCCTGACATTCGGGCAAGTTAAGTGGCCCGGCAGTCCAGTACATCTCCTGTATATTAATATTACTCTGGAAATTTCCGCTCCAGGCTGCTGTTCTTCCGGGCACCCAAACGCCTTGTAAGCCTGAAGGAAGAGTAGTTGGTCGTGATGCACTAATCAGCAGGTACCTACCTAAATTAAATAATAATACTTTTAATCCAGCATCATCGGTCATGCCCGTCTTCAGCATTTCATACCGCTCATTAGTGGGTAGTTTTTCCAATGTTGAATCTCCATCCATTTCAAGAGATACCCGATCGTAAAGATGAGTATAATCGGATACGTGTATCTTTTTTAACTTATCAAATCCTTTTTGTACAGCTTTATCAATAACCTTTCGTGCGATAACATCCGGATCTGCTCCATTGTAAAGTGGGGCAACAGGCCGATATTCAGTAGCAGCTGTATAAAGGATGGTCGCTGAATTTGCTCCACTAACTTTTAAGAATTCCCCATCGGAAGTTATTTTCCCTCCATCAATCAGTATTTTTAGTTTTACACGATACTCCCTGTTGTTCCCATCAATCCTTCCATTTATATGAATCTCATTCCCAAGGGTGGTAATTGTATTTTCTTTCTGAGTTAATTCATGCCGAATTGAAAAACCAAGTTTCGCTGGCGTGTCGCTTTCAAACCGAAAAACCATAATACGATCGGGATAACTGCAAAAATACCCTCGCTTATAGTTTGCACCACCTATGGTATAATTAACACTAGCCAAAGATTTAGAAATATCCAATGCACGTTTGTATTTGCTTACTTCTCCATCATGATTATCAAAAGAAACATACAATTGCCCGATAGAAGTCAATGAGCCAAAATCAGAATAATCCCCAACAAAATTTTGGGCCACCATGCGATCTGCCTTTTCAATGTCTCCGTCAACAATAGCTTCACGGATTTCCTTCAGGTACTTATTACTTCCTTCAACTATCCCGTAGTTGTACTTGGGATTTTGCCCCGGTCCCCCAAACCACATGGTCTCTTCAGTAATGTCTAAACGTTCTTCTTTTACACCTCCATAAAAAGAGGCTCCCATATAAGCATTCCCCAGATGAAGAGCCTGAGTTTTCCAGTCTTTTGCCGGATAGTTATACCATAGAGTGGAGTTATTGTCCTGTGCCAAAATTGATACCGACAGGCACAAATACACTATTATAAAAAATAAATTTGTAGTTGATTTCATAATTCTATCTTTTCTAATTATGCCATTTATCGCTTTAACCATTTTAATTCGTACCAGTACAGGCTGTGGTCATCGAGCATCTGATGCCCTTCAATGCCGCAGGAGCTGATATAAGTTTTACCCTTGTAGGCAACTATTTCAGGAGCATGGCTGTGTAAGGTGGTAATGGTATTTTCTATCTTAAATGAATCAAAACGATCAGAAACAATTACCAAGGTTTCATGGTAATGCCGGTGCGCATAGGAAACGAAGAGGTAGTACAAGCCGTTCCGCTTGATCACATAAGGAGATTCAAGGCCACTCCAGCTCACACCATCCGGAATATGAATAAGCTCTGTAGGCTCACCGAACTCATTAAAATCATCGGTTGGAATCACGGAAATTGAAGAGCCTTCCTTTTTCGGTGTTACAATATAAAAATAGACCTGCCCATCATCATCCTCAAATAAACATGGGTCTCTCATATTATCGTGAGAATACAGCACAGCTTTATTGTTTCTTTCCCAGCGATACAGATCATCAGAAACGGCCAATTCCATAAAGCGCTTGTCTCCAAATTTGGACTGAAAAAACATGAGGTATTTCCCGGCTTTATTCTGAACGACATAGGGTGCACCTAGAAATCCCTGTCCTTCCTTATACTCAGAGAGCGCCATTCCGGTATGTTTAAAACCTTTGGCCGGATCTTCCATTACGGCATGCCCAATATGTGGATGATAGGTATAATTGTAAGTGCCATCCTCAAAAAATGGATTATTGATTCCGAAAAAATGGAGTCGCCCTTTTTTATCTTCAATAAAGCAATGGTCGTTTATATACCATTTACCGGTTGAATCGGCTGGAGTCGCATCCAGAACCATCTGAGCCTGACCACTGGTAAATGGAATCTCTGCTTTATCAATCAACTGTTTGTCTTGTGCCAGTAAAACCTGTGTATTAACAAGTACAAACAATAAACTTAATCCTTTATAAATTAGACCCATATGTTTTATTTTTTTATAATATGATTATTTCATCAATCTTCAAATAAGCTTTGTTTCCAGCCTTATGATGGCCTTCGGGGATTAAATCGACTAATTTAGCTTTCACCCTGATTTTTGTTAAACCGCTGCCCGAACATGAAATCTTACTAATAATTCTATTTCTTCCCTGAATAAATGCTTTATCAGATAGCTCTGTATCGCCTAATTTAGTAAAGTTTTTTCCATCGGTCGAACCATAAACCTCTATTTGCATCGGAGGATAAATGCCAAAAATGGTTAATCGCAGGGTATTAATTACGACTTCTTCAATATCAGTTGGGTGATCCAATTCAATTATTACATCAAAATCATCATAGAAACCTTGCCAGTTTTTGTCACCATCAACTTCAATCTGACCATAATTCAGATCTGTCAGTGCCAGTTCTTTTGCAGCTTTATCTCCGGCTGAAAATGGATGATTGTACACTACCTTTGCTCCTGCAGCTTTATGGATAGGAAAAGTATTTTCAATGATATCTCCCAATCGTTTCCCATTCTTAAAAATAGCAGTTTTAATCGTTTTTGTTTCCGTTAGAGTAAAAGGCGCTGAGTATAACATACTATTTTCTGTTGGCTCAGAACCATCCAGCGTATACCTAATTTCAGGTGAATTAAGTTCCGACTCCAAAGTTATTTCAATAGATTTACCATTTCCTTTTTGATGAATCCACGGATTAAAAGCACTTTTAGCATAACGAATACCTTTGGCATCCATCTTTCTTAGTTGAGCTTGCAAACGTTCAACAAAGTCATCAAAACTTTGAGCGTTTTCTGAAGTCCAGGCATTTTCTGCTACTGCAAATAGGCGGGGAAATGTCATATAGGTGACTTTGCTCCAGTCTGAGATAGACTCGGTCCAGAGATTTCCCTGAATCCCCATAATTCTATCGGCTTCTTCTTCATTAAGCCCCTCTGGAATTACCTTATAGTTATAACAAGTTGATAACAGGGCTTCCGAGTAACCTATGTTCGGTTCCGATTCGGATTGTCCTTGTTTTAAATCCAGGTAATTATATTCCATTGGAGTCATAATAACATTGTGCCCTGCTTTGGCAGCAACAATCCCTCCTTTTTCCCCTTGCCACGACATTACAGTGGCATTAGGAGCCAAACCGCCTTCCAGAATTTCGTTCCAGCCTATCAGATTTTTTCCTTTGGCATTCACCATTTTTTCAACCTGCTTAATGAGATAACTTTGCAGTCCATGCCCGTTTTTTAAGCCTTTTTCCTTTATAAATCTCTGACACTGTTTGTGGTTGTGCCAGCCAGTTTTGTTGCATTCATCTCCACCAATATGAATATAATTTAGAGGAAACAAATCCATCACTTCTCCTAAAACATCTTCTAAAAACTGATACGTATCTGGATTCGATGCACAAAGTGCGTTGTCTCCTAAAACACCACCAGTAGCGAGAGAAGTAGTTTATTCATTTTATTAGTATTTCTTATTCTTCAAATAGTAAAAGGCGGCACTTTTATAATTTGCTTCATTGATATTATTGGTTCCATGTTCCACAGTGACCTGAATGGAATCTTTAAAAGGAATTGGATCCAATAAATGCCAGCGATATGCTGATGCTTTTCCTATTTCATTCATTTCATATTCAGGAAATCCGTGAAGTGGAAAACTCCCCGACTTAATCAAACGTCCTTCAACACCATACCAACCACAGTTAAAATAATCTTCTGTTCCTGTACCATGACTCCTCATTTCACCATCACAAACAAAAACCTCATCTCCTTCTAACCAAACAGGTAAGTTTTCAATTCCATGTGTCTTGGCTTCAGTCATTAAAAATGTTCCTACATAATGACCTTCTCCTCTAGTATCGAGCCACAAAAAGGATTTATCCTTATTTTTTGCTGGTAACTCTTCATTATAAAAAGTAGTTAAATAATTTTCTGTTGTGTATGTCTGTTTACTAATTGAATAACTAACTTTCAATTTTAAATCTTCATCATCAGCTACAATTTCAATTCTCGCTTTTTTGGAAAAAGGCATAGGCAATTTATTAAACAATTTTCCGTCCTTATACCCGGCATATAATGAATGTTGTAATTTTTTTTCATTTGGAATGATGAAAAACATATTAATAGGTAAGTCAATAGATGGCTGTTTTTTATCGTCAAAATATATTTTAAGTTGGCTTTTTAACAAGCTCTTTAAATTATCCGACGATGTCTCAATACACAATTGATTTATTTGACCTGATTCCTTTTCAATTTCCAAAACTTTTTTTCCAGAAGCAGAAATATTCATTGAGTATTCATTCGTAAAATCACTTTTATTTACAAACCCATTTAACAAGTTTTTTCCAAATTCTTCAAGGAGTTGATTTGTTTTTTGAATAGATCTAGATGAATAGGTTTGTATTATTTTATCTCCAGTGTACTTTTGAACATTTATTTGATAAAATTTAACGCCATCTCCTTCCACTTCAATACGACAATATTTTGCAAAAGGAATAGGCACATTGCAATACCAACCTCCCAAACCTTTTCCAACAAGACCTAAAGGAAATCCAGGTTCTGCTCCTATAAAAATATTTTCTAGTGGAATATCTATGACAGGAGTAATTTTATCATCTATATAGATTTTAATATGCTCACCTTTTAACTCTAGAAGTCCATCTTTTTTGTGCTCAGAATGGGTAAACCAAATTCTACTTACATATCCGGCTCCAGTAGTTTCTGCCAACACACTATTTCCGTCTTCAAGACGAAGTTTAGAATAAGTACCTGCAAATCCATCATCGTTTCCACCCTTGCGGTCGTAACTGCTAAACATGTGGGCTTGCCAATCAGATTTCGACTGTGCCATTTGATTCACGCCCAAAACATCGGTATAGACATTAATAACAGAATTACACCCCTGCAAGAACAAACAGATTACCAACAGACCTACAAAAAAACTTATTCTCATTTCCTATTTTTTAAACCGCTAAAACGTTATAGCGATTCAAATATAGTATATTATCATCAAGTAGAAAAAAAAAGCGAAGTTTTAACATTCTCAATCCTAGGTAATGGAGACTCTCTTTGATCGTGACATCTAAAAATCGTTTGCTAAAAATTACTGATTTCCATAAAAAAAAAGCAGCCTTAAAGATATTATATATCCCTAAGGCTGCCTATAAGTTATACTTTAATAAGTATAAGATCAATCCAATATGCTCTCACTTTATTTTTTAATCACTTTAATTACCTTTACGGTCTTATTATCCTTTAGAATACGCAGCAGGAAAGTTCCCTTAGGAGCGTTGACATTAATACGTACAAATTGATCGTTAGTAACAGAAACCAATTGCGAATATATATGCTGACCTAATAAATTATATACATCAACAGTATAATCTCCTTCCTTGGAAAATTGCACATTCACCTCATCCTTAAATGGATTAGGATAGGCTTCAAAATCCATCTCTGTTGCCATGTCATCAATAGCGGTTGAAGTATCTTCTACGCGCACATAGCTAAAGGTTTTAGTTGCGCTACCCCAACCGTTGGTCAGCGTAAGAGTCGCCACTTTATCACCCGTAGTACTATATTTCACCTCTGCTACACCAGCCTCATCGCTTCCGCTAGATGACACAAGTGCACCACCTTCGCCCAGCTTCCATTCTGCAGTTGTTGTAACTTTGTATACCGAGCCCGGGATAAATGGTGCACCAGGAATATAGTTAGGATCTTCTTTTGTAAAGCCAGTTACCTCACCCTCATTCGTACCCGGGATAGGTACTCCATAATAAGCTACACAAGTTGCATCTTTACCACTATTCGCAAAGTTCTTAGTAGTTGGATCTACATCAGATTCAAAATCCCAGTATCCTTTAAGTGCATCGGGTATATCCGCAGCCTCAATATGAGCCATACTGGTTTTTACCTCCTCAGCATTAATTGCTTTCGAATAATACTGTACCTCATCAATAATTCCATCGAGACCGGCCAAATCAGCAGAAGGACAACCGATAGTAATATTTGTATTGCGAGATAAGCTACTAATGTTTGATCCCATGGCACTTGTAAGCACCTGTTTACCATTAACATAAGCAGAGAAAGTTAATCCTCCATCCGATTGATAATCATAAACATATACTACATGAAACCATATATTCGGCTCGATGGTAGTTGAATAACCACTCATGGTTGCATCCCCATAGTAATTGCCAATGTGCGTTCTAAACCAATTCGGCTGTTCTGTACGACCATCAACATACCCCATGGTCATTCCCCAATTATTTTGAGGCCAGCCAGCTGTTGGATCCTTAATATTCATCAAGGCAGTACCCGTAGCAAGCGGTTTAAAATTTCGAGATTTAAACCAGAAGGCAAGTGAAAAATCCTCACCGTCATTAAGACCCAATGTACTTACCGGAAGAATAAAAGGTTGCTCCTTAAGATCAATACCTCGTGATACAACACCGTCGGCTTTGCGACCAGTATATGCAAAGTTAACAGCATCGTTTACTGTAATGGTAACAGGATCAGCACTCCCATTAGCTGTTAAAGTTTTAATCTCTGGTAATGCACCCACTTCCTGCGGAGAAATCTGTATCAGAGCCTTGTACTCTTTCTTACTATCATCAGCTAGGGTTACAATTACATCGTATATTCCAATGGCTGTTATTTTAGCTGTAAACTCCTTCACATTCTCTTCTGTAACAATAATATTACCTGTTACCTGCGAACGAATTTCCCATTTTTTGGCTGCCGGGTGGTAAAAATCCAAAAATCTTACCTCAAAATCTTCCTCCGGCTTAATAATATTCTTACTTACAACAATACCTTCCTCAATGGTTGGTGTCGGCAACTCCATGTACTCTCCCCAGGCAATGTCTGATTCGCTATTACCATCAAGAGATACTGCAGAAACACCTAAGCGAACTTTGTTACTTCCTGCTTTATTATGAGCAGCAGCAACCATATAAGCAGCCCACGAAGTGGTAGCTGTACAAAACTCAACACTTTCGCCTTCCTGCTGTGAATAGACCTTATAATACCACGTTTTAACATCGTCATTGTAAACAGGAGTTGCAGGATCCGAAATCGTACTGTTCATTGCATAAATTAGCTTAAAATCAAAGCCTTTATGATTCAGTGCCAACAACTTATTCTTTTTCACAAGAGGTATATCCGGTGTAACACTTTCCGAGCGAGCTATTTTGACCTCACCAATAAGAATCTTAAAGTCTGCACTTGCATCGTTGATCTGAAGTGCCAACATGGCAAGCGTTTTACCACCAACGTTAAAATCGCGGATTCCACTACCAACACTAATTGTTTTTTCAACCCAAACATCATCAGCAGCATCACTTGTCTTTAATAAAGACGAACGAGGAATAATTGCAGTTTTGTCATCACCTTCAACAGAACCGGCCAACTTAAGGGAAGCATTTCCACTAAGCAACTTATAACGTACCGTTACTTTGTCGCCATCCTGCATTGGATACTTTGTTTTAAACAAGTGCAAAAACTCGCTGCTGGTTTCACCTGAAACTTCAAGACAAGAACCACCGAACCAGGCATCGTTCCATGTAAAATTAGCCTTGAGTCCATCAACTACATCGTTCCCCATAAAAGAAGCGCTTAACCACCAGCGCCATGTAGGCAGGTAATCCTGAATACCAATGTTATACCACTCGCCTGCATTAGCCGTTACACCATTAATATTAAAGAATGTACCATTACCCAGGTTAAAGTAGGTTACAAAAGGATTGGTTGCTAAATCTCCCTGTAACACACTACGTGCCGTAATAAACTTAGAAATGCCGTGAAACGACTTAAGGGCATCCAATGTATAACCAAAGTTAGAACTTATGTCTGGCGTATTAGCCGGATTGCGCGTAGCTCCTGTAAAAAAGCCTTCGCTACGTGCCATATAGGTATTTTGCTGTACCAATGGATCGGATCCTTTCTCTGCACGAGTTTCATAAAGCATATTCATGTTATGAGCCCCCCAGATACCGATTGATATCTTACGATCCTTTAAGGCAGACCATGACTGGGGGCTACTAGCTTGCATATCCATACCGGCATATACATCGTAGGAATCACGTCCCAATTCGTTAGCTTTTGCCTCAGAACTTTGTAAGGCTGATGTTTCCCATCCGTAATTAAGAAAGAAATATTTATTAACATCTCCGCCCTTATAAAACCAATCCTTATTACCATCATTCAGAACAGTTGAGCTCCCGCCAACACGTCCTGCATTAGTCATCAGGTTGTACCATACAGATCCAAATGACGGCCAGTTAGCAGCATCTTTTTGAGCGCTTGCATCTTTCAAAAGACCATTAAAGGCAATACTTTGAGCCGGATCTGAGAAATTAAACTCCGAGTTAAGACCAATACCATCTACCCCGTAGTAACGGCAGAACTGCAGCATTTTTTCGGCCTTGCCATCTATCAGCGCCTGGAAATTTTGACCATGACCTTTATCCGTAGCCGACACGCTAGCTGCCCATCCAACATTGGCATTTACAGAGGTAAGCACCCCGTTTTTGTGGGCGGCATCTAAGAAAGCGGCAGGACAACGAATATAAGCAGCTGTCCAGTTACCGTACTTGTCGATGTAGTTCCACATATTGAATGCCTCCGAGTCGAAATAATAAGCCGGCTTGGCATTCCAACCATGGTTACCTTCACCAATGGGTACCCACCATAGCAGTTTACGCGCCGGATCCATGCTCTGATTGACCTGTGTTTGGGCATTGGTAAAACGCTCTTTAGGTTTTACGCGCGAAATAAAAAACTCATCATCGTCGGCCTCTGTCACCGAATAAGGCTGGCCTGGTGTCCATGCCTTGTAAAGATCGTAGAACTTTTCAGTTTTGCCACCTTCTTTAATGTAATTCGGGTGCTTGGGAATTTGTGCCAGAGCACTTATTCCAATCCCCACTAATGCAGTAAACAATACTGCTCTAAGGTTAAACTTCTTCATAGAAATTAAATTAAAATAATTAAAACTATATATAAAGAGCTATCGTATCGAAATCAATATGATAGCTCTGCAATATTTCTAAAGATCGTCAAGGTCAAACGCATCAACATTAAACGACACCTTCACCGCAGTACCGTTGCTTCGTTGCACTTCGGCATTTACAAGCATACGTTTCCCATCAGTTCCATTACTAATTGTAACTGTACCCTTAACTGGCGACAAACTATAATTACTGTGATGACGCCACGTTAATCTACCTGTATTAAAGGAGTACGTTCCGTTAGCTACGCTGGTAAGAGGAGTAGCCAAGGTGTAATTTTTACCCGACTTGGTATCTAGCATAAGTTCGAGATTTCCACCTCCGAAGGCGTAGAGGGCATCTTTGATAGTACCATCTGTAACCGATACATTACTTTCTGCGTCTACTACCGTCACTTCACGCGTAGCCTCTTTGCCACCTGCCAGGGCTTTTATCATCACCTTACCGGCTGACACTGCTGTTATTTCACCTTTATCATTCACCAAGGCAATACTTTCATCAGCTGAACTCCATGATACATTAAAAGCATCCTGCGCAACTTCAGGTAATATTTTTGCATTCCATTTGGTAATATCACCAGCCATAAGCATAGTTTGTCCGCTGCTCAACAATATTTTGTCAACACTCGCTTTCACGGTTAACTTGATTGTACCGGCTTTACCATTAACGGTCGCACTGATATCAGCTGTACCTGGTGCAAGTGCCTTTATACTACCCATAGCATCCACGGTAGCCACCGAGGTATTCGATGAAGACCATTGTACTAGGTCGATCCAATCGTCTTGAGCCTTACCTGGTAAAATACGCATCTCCGGTTTATAACTATCACCAGATGACATCTCCTTTTCGGCAGGCGTTATCTCTACACTTTCAACATTATAGCGATTACGGATATTAATCTCCGCTGTTATCTTACTACTGTTAACTGCAATAAAAACCTTTAATTTAGCCGGTATATCCCCAGCCACCACTGTGGCATGTTGTATGTGCTTATGGGCAGCATCTAAGTGAATATTTTTAAGAATCGCACCAGAGCCTTCCATACTCCAATCATATTGAATAGATTCCAGCGTGGCATCATCATCGGGTTTCACGCTTGCGTAGGCATCCAAAACCAAGGTTGTGCCCGGGAACATGGTTTTCTGTATAAAACCGATCTTACTGCGTTCCTTCCACGACAGCTCAGCCAAAGGCCCCACATGTAGCGTGCAGGTCGCTTGTTTAGTTCCCATTGTTACAGTTAACTTAGCCACCCCCTCAGCCTTAGGTGAGATAACAACTTTTAGTTTCCCTTCTTCTTTACTGAACGATTTAATAACAGCCACCTCAGGCTTATCAATAGTCCATTTTGCATCGTAGGTTTTTGTAAGATCTATAGGTACTATCACGGCTGTTATTATAGTATCAGCCGACTCAGGCCTTAAATAGTAATCCTTAACATTAATAAGTAAGGTATTCGGTTTAGGGTTCTGAGGAATAACACGCATTATTGCTGTCGCATATTTACCTCCTGGCAATTGCGCTTTTATCAGCACATTATCTGTTTTAGGCGTTAATTGCAAACCCTTTGCAAGCCCGTTCTCATCAATAGTAATATACTCGGCATTACTACTTGACCATGTAATCAACTTACTCATTCCTGCAGCACCTGCACCGGACACCTCAGCCTCAAGCTTAAGCGTTTGATTAAGCTCCACTGTAGAATTTAGCTTATTTATGGTGATATATACCTCTTCCTCTTCTTTGCACCCTACAAGTAATACAAGAATAAGCAGCAGAGGGGAAAAAAATTTATTCAATAATCCATTTTTCATTTTCCAATAGTTTTTCATTTCAAAATACATGAAGCTCCTAATTAAAAGTTACGGGGCACAACCTTTCCATTGTTATAATCTTCGGTTGCGACATCCCACCAGATACGTTGTCCACCCTCATTAGAACCTCCGAGTGCCGGGATAAGCGAAGTAGCTATGTCAGCAGCATTGTTATCGGTTTGAATGTAAGGAATGCGGCGCAGTTGCAATTCTGTATCCACACCAGGCCAGTTATTAATCCGTACAGGAAACAGACGGGGGTAACCTGTTCGACGAAATGTCGTCCATGCCTCTGCCCCCATACCAAAATTGGCAATATATTTTTGTGTGATAATTTTTTCAAGTTTGAGCTCCTTCGTGTCTATATCGTTCCACTTCACACCGATGCTCACTCTTCCTTCAATATTATTGGCCTGGTCATAAGGATCAACATAATCGACCACAGGAAGTTTGTCTTGAGCTACATAAGCTTCGTATTGATTACCAATCCCATTTTCATCAAACGATCGTTTAATTCCTTCTTCATACAAAGATTTTGCATCGCCGCCCATATTCCAACCTCGCAAGGCTCCTTCGGCTCGTAGAAACAAAACTTCAGAGACTTTTAACAAAGAGCGCGGAAAAGTGGCCACTTTAAAATAGGAGTACATTCCATACCCTTGTGTTTTATTGGATTTATCGATCATAGGAACTCCCTGACGGATACCAAAATAATCGGCTCCAACTTCAAAACCTGTTGAATTACCCTCTTTGCTATATATCGGCGAACTATTTTTTGTGAACCAAACACCAATAAGTGGATTGTTGAAATGCTTTAATATATTTTCAAGCGAGCCACCTAGTCGCAGATCATCCCAACCAGCTGAAATGTCGTACAATGGATGATTTTGCTTACCACTGTTCTCATCGGTATAAGCAATATCAGTATACTGAAGAACTCCTATTTCATCATTTACAGCTGACTCTGCAATCTCCTGTGCCTTAGCAGGCTTAACCTTTACCATATTCATTGCCATCCTAAGACGGATAGCGTTTGCAAACTTAACCCATAGCTGCCATTTACCCTGAGATAATCCTCCTTGTACACCTTCAATCTTAGCAAGATCATACGACGTGGGAGCACGCTCTTTCAACACTTTAATGGCTTCTTCCAATTCATCAAATATTTTAAAGTATACCTTCTCAGCTGACTCATAATTGATGGGCGGATTCTCCTTCAAATTGCGTAAGTCATCAAAAGGTACTGCACCATATATGTCGATAATCTCATGCATACTGTAGGCATACATGATTTCAGCAATGGCTTTCCACTCGGGTACACCTAATTGCTCTGCATACATGTACGCATTATAGAGCTGTGGAAACAATTTTAAACTGGCACCCATAGGTCCTCCAAGATACGGATTAGGAAAGGTATAGGTAGTAGGCAATGGCCCGCCATAGATAAAGTTATTTTGGCTAACAGTCATATAGCCTGCATAAGAATCTATGCTATTAGCCCGCATATACTGGTACGAGTGCTTCTGATAGTTAAGCATGTACTTCATCCCTTCAAGCAATTCACCTTCCATGACCTTAAGGGTAACTTCTGCCTTACCTCCATCAGTATCATCCCCATCTTGATTTTCATCCACTATTAGCCATGGGTAGTCATTATCCTCAAGTGGACCACAAGCGGTAATGAACAAAACAAGACACATAACAGCCAATCCAATGAACGACCCAACAGGAACTTTCTCCTTGTTTGAATTTATACTCGTTAGCAACATTCCTTCCTTATTTAAAATCCTTATTTGATGAAATATTTTCATTTTCGTTATATTAATTTATAGAATTAGCTACCTAACATATCCCTCTAAAATGTAAGCTTAACATTCACACCCAAAGTTCTTGTTGCTGGCAAGGCATAAACATCGATACCGCCAAAACCATTGGCCGAGGACATAGAAATATCCGGATCTATCGGTGCATCTTTATATAAAAACCCAATATTTCGTGCAACAAGAGAAATACTAACATCTTTATTTGCGCCCAGCAAGTCACGTAAGGAGTACCCCAGAGACAATTCCCTGAAACGCAAATTCGTGGCATCATAAACGTAATCCTCCATCGGGTTTTCACCAATTTTAGAATAGTACGCCTTAGCATCTACTTGTCTCCCTGTTCCATCAGGCAGGGTCACTTTACCTCCCTTGTTACGAGCATCAGCCGTCCGCTGTGACAATCCAAAGCGATCGAGGTCGGCTTCGGTAAGGGACATTACTTTGCCACCAACTTTACCGTCTATCAGCATATAAAAATTAAAATTCTTATAAGCCAGCGTATTGTTCCACCCAAAGTTCATTTTAGCCGTTGCATTTCCAACGAAAGTTTCGAATGTTCCAGTGGCCATCATGGGTGCTCCCTGCGAATCAATCTGAATATGCCCCTTATCGTCTTTCATAAACGAATTAACATATAGATCACCGAAGGATCCACCTTCAATAAATTTAATCTTAAATGCTGCATCTCCGAGCTCTATTTTCTGAGCTGTGCCATTAGCCGGCTTGTAAGTAGACAGTATTGTGTTATCGTTGTATGAAAAATTAAGACCTGACTTCCATCGCCAATTATTATTATTAAAAACCATGTAACCAATCGAAACCTCCAGCCCTCTATTTTGAACTTTTCCAGAATTAATAGGCTTAAGCTGCCCTGATGGAGTAGAATAACGTAAGAATTGATTTTCCATGGTGGTTTGATACAATGCTATATCAAAGTCCAGCTTATTATTCAATACAGCCCCTTCCATTCCAAATTCAATAGCTTTTGTGGTTTCAGGCTTTGGATTATCAAAAGATGGAGCTCGGGCTGAGATAGCACCAGTGCCAAAATCGATATTCTGAGCCCTGTAAATAGAGTTGGGGATAGAATTACCCACTTCACTATAGGAAGCACGCAACTTTAAATAATTGACATATCTTTTTAACTTTGGAACTATTTGCTGCAACTGCATATTTGCACCAAAAGAAAAATAAGGAAAACTCTTATACTTACCCTTATCGGCAAACTGCTGAAATGCCTTTGCCCAATCGTTACGGAAGCTCATATCGATATAGGCCATATCCTTATAACCTAACTGTGCCGTTGCAAACACAGCAGCCTCCCAGTCACTACTCCATGTTTCGTATGCTGCTGCGGATGATTCTATTAAATTGCGCCTGTTGTTTTGGGGCACAAATACATTGGGCATAGCTGCGGTATCAATAGGATTAGTCACACCAAAGTACCTGTCCTTAATTCTTTTAGTACTGGCTCCTACGGTTGTATTTATCTCTATATTACCATTTACTTTTTTATTCAAGGTTGTCAATATATCGGCAAACACATCACTACGCTTGCCACGACCCGTGAAATATTTCCCGCCTAAACCACGTGTCTCACGATTAAGTGTGGCGTATTCCTCGGCCTTCGACTTGTTCATCTTACTATCAATGCTCAATCGACCCTGTACTGACAACACCTCTTTCACGATATCTGCATTAGCCGTAACAGAACTAAGAACACGATCTTTAACCAGTTCACCATCACGTTTATTAATCATCCAGAAAGGATTATTGTTATGCTGAGTGAACCATGGCCATGACTGCACGTTATGACCTTCTAATTTTTTATTCGTACTTGCTGGATTACCCAACACCATATCGTCATCAGCTCGGGCAATATGTTGATAGTTATTTTTAAAATAACGCATATCAATATTAGCCGGTGTGCGGTACAAGCCATAAAGAGGGTTCAGACCTTTACCTATAGAAGGCGTATTTTCTGTTTTCTGATGGATGTAGTTTATCGACAGATCAAGCTTCAGTTTTTTGTTCAGAATCGCAAATGATTGCTTAAACAGGATGTTATGCCTGTTAAACTTATTGTTTGGTGTTAATCCTTGCTGATAAGTGTTACCATATGAAAAGTAGGACTTATTAAACTCCGTTCCAGCGTTAATAGAGACACTATTGTTACAAGTTAACCCCAACACAAAAAAATCTTTGATGTTATCGCGGGTATTGCGGGTGGCATAGGGCAATCTATTTATCTCTTCGTCAGTAAATTCACTTATTTTTTTACCCCATCCATCAAAGTTCATCTTGTAACCATTACTTATATTACCACCATATTCTTTCTGTAATTCTGGTAAAATAAGCGGAGACTCAACCGTTACACTGCTTGATACATCAACCCTCGGTTTTCCCTCGCGTCCACTTTTTGTTGTTATAAGTATTACCCCATTATTGGCAGCACTACCATATAAAGCTGCGGCGTTAGCTCCCTTAAGGATAGACATGCTTGCGATATCATCTGGATTAATGGTTGAAAGCAGATCGCCACCATCAGAGGCTCCACTATATTGCAGACTCTGCGTTTGTCCTGACATACCGTTTGACAAGGGAATACCATCCAAAACAATCAGAGGTTGGTTATTACCAAGCATAGAGCTTTGCCCACGTAGCAATATCTTAGAACTACCACCACCCGCACCAGAAGAGTTAGGTGTTATAGTCAACCCTGCTGACTTACCTTGCAAGGAATTCATGAAATTGGTATTCTTGGCTCGTGTTAACTCCTTATTCTTAATTGTTTGAGTAGAATAAGTTAGTGATTTAGCTTTTCGTTCAATCCCCATAGCTGTCACAACAATCTCCTCGAGATTTTCAGTATCACTTTTTAGTACAATCCTCATATCCTTTGCAAAATCAGGTTCAATAACCATTGGTTTAAAACCTATAAACGAAACCTTTAACAAGACATTAGGATCTGTAATATCTAAGCGAAAATGCCCATTGAAATCACTAATTGTACCTACTGACAAATTATCTTTAACAACGATTGTTACCCCTATAATAGGTTCCCCTTTTTCATCCGTTATAAGACCCTGAACAAAACCACGTTGAAGCTTAACTTCCTTCCGCTGCTTTTTCTTTTTAGATAAGACAATTTGATTCCCCGATATAACATATTGCACATAAGATCCCTCAAACAAACTAGCCAATGCCTCTCTAATTCCTTTTCCCTGCCAATTAACCGATACTTTACTTTTAACATCCAGCACCTCACTATTAAACAGAAAGGTATAGTCACTTATCTGCTCTACCTTATTGATAACCTGCTCCACAGTAACATCTTTCATTCTCAGTGTCAGCAGCTTATCCTCGACTACTGAACTCCATACTGACATTTGAAATAGCATCCATAAAACAGCTATCATCACACACTTATTTGCCCTCGCTAGGTATCTATACGACAATACAATAGCAGCAAAGCTTTTCATAAGCCCTTTACTTCTCATACTTATAAATTATTATACAATTAATATTTATACTTTTGGATTGTAGAAATACATCATTACAATTTCCAGAATCTTTATTTGTTGTTGTACTTAAAAATTTTCATCATCCTTAAACGTAACTGTGATTAATCGCCGAGTAAAAGAACTATCAGCTTTTGTTTCTATCGCACTAACGGTCCACTCAAGAGGTGTTGAAAGTTTAAGGTACTCAAGTATCTGAAAAATACTTTCCTGACCAAAAGTAGCCCTATATAAAGAGTTATTATCAGAAGGATTTTCCAAGACAATATCCACATTATAATGCCTAGCTAGTTTATTTAGAATAACCTCGAGAGCCACATTGCGAAAAACTAATTTCCCATCTTTCCATGCCACTTTATCATCCACAACTATAGGTTTCACAATCATCATTTTAGCGTTTTTATCATATAAGGCACTCTCACCAGGTTGCAGTACCACCGTTGAATTCCCTCCGGGCGAAATCACATTCACATGCCCAGTCTCAAGAACAGTTTCAACAAAACCATCATCACAGTAGGCATTAACATTAAATTTTGTTCCGTAAGCAAATACTTTAGAACCATTTCCGGTAGTCACATAAAAAGGACGATCCGGGTTAGCTTTCACCTCAAAATATCCTTCTCCCCATAATTCCACCTCACGCTGTTTATCAACAAAACGGGAAGGAAAACGCAACTTACTTTCAGCATTAAGCCATACCACTGAGCTATCAGGTAACTCGTAGCGCGTAATAGTACCTGGTGAAGTCAATATTTCCATATAACTAACAGCTTGATTTTCCTTCACACTATACCGATATGCTAATACGGCAGACAATATGATAAATGGCAACGCAATAAATGCTGCATATTTCATAGCTAAGCGAATCACAGAAATATTTTTTCCCGTTTTTTTAATTTTTCTCTCAACATTTTTGTAAGCTTTATGAACATCCAGTGTCTGACATTCCTCGATATCCCCTTCAATTGCCATGACAGTCTGAATTTCTCTCATGCGTTGTGATAAGGTTTCATACTTTTGTATTTCTGCTTGTACCCACTTTGCCTCATTTGCTGTGCATGTACCCCTGCAGAAACGAATCAAACTACTCTCTATGGACCAATTATTATTATTCACTTTTCCTATGTTTACTAATAAGACATATAGTAATGACAAAAACAGACACAAAAAATTACTTTTTTTAAGGAATAATGCCAATACTTACATATTACACTAGCTATCTGACCATTACAAACACCACAATTTTACACTTAATTATGTATGTGAAAATTTTTATGGTAAAAAAAGGAGTAACGGTAAATACTCTTTTAGTTCTATCCTCAGAAAAGATTCCACTTTATGCTTATATCTCTCCACTGTTTTTTCAGAAACACCTAAAGACACAGCAATCTCTCTGTTCTTTTTACTCTCGAAACGGCTCATTTTATAAACCCGCCTATAATTATCAGGAAGTTTGGCTAAAGCGTTTTCCAACAACTGTACTAATTCTCCTACAGAGAAAATATCCTCAACAGACTCGCAATATATTGGTAGATTCTCACTCAAGGACACCACGTTATTATTCCTCTTACTATATCGCTGCAAATAATTTAGACAAGCATTACGGCAGCAAGCTATTAAATAGTTCTGCAAAGAAATTTTAATATCCAAAGTCTTTCGTTGTTCCCATATAGATATAAACACTTCCTGCACAATATCATGACGTAGTTCCTGATCCTGAATGAACCTTTTACTAAAAAGAAATAAAATCGGATAAAAATTATCAAATATAACTTTAAAAGCAGCTTCATTATCTCTGAAGGTAACCTCATTTAGCAGCTCAAGATCATCCATTGTATAATTTTTACTATTCGATAAAAGGTCATAGATCAATTATTTAATCTCTGATGTATCAGCAATCACCAGCGCAACGTGAAATTCAAGTAGTATTACACTTTACTACTAACTGCACTGAATCTACTTAAACGTTTTAGCAATCAAATATACAACTTCTCAGGAGAATATAAATATGACATATCTCACCTAGCTTATTCAAGCTTCAAACTCTTATTAATAGTTTCAGGGAAAAAAGCTAGAACCTAAACGAAATCATTCCATTAGCGAGCCATCTTTCAATAAAGAAGCAACCTATAATAGCCCAATAATACAAGCATGTTGTACTATTAGGCAATTAAGATACGCTTAACGTAAAAAAGAGATTTTTAAAAAATTATCTTAATCCCAATCCCATTGTTCATTACCGCCAGTTCCATTTGAGGCTGAAAACAATATTTTGATGCGCTTAAGTTTTTGGCATTATACAATTCAGCCAATTGCCGGATGCGTTTGTTGTAATTAGAATAGAGCGGAACCGAAATAGCAGAAAGACCAAGGCCTACACCAAGCATGGTCCAATCTATTTTTTCACCTCCCAAAGCCATTCCAACAGGAATACCAACAGCTGAACCGGCAGCCGTACCAAGGAAAAATAAGCCTACTTTCTGTCTTCTTGTCTTTTTCAATAAACCTATAGCTTCTTGATCGAATTTGAAGACAGGCTCCATCTCTTTTAACTTAAATTTTCTGCCATCCTGCTCCAGCATACAAACGCCTAGCACATTTTTTACTTCTAATGTCTGTGCTTTTCCATAGAAAAAAGCCATCAAATAAAATACAATAACAACAATTAACTTATTCATATCTCTGTTTTTAATTTATAATGCTGACCATATTTTATCATCTACTGTTTTTAACGAACTTACACCTTCAATTTCAATGGCTGCATATACCCCGGAGCGATAGATTGTACCAAATCCGGTCTCAATCACCTCAGCACCCTTCATAATCACATCATAGAAATAATAGAGATCAGAGGGGACCTCCTGGTATTTATCCGTAAAATAGACCAGAATCTGTTTGTGATTCAAAATTTCATAAGCACCATATAGCTTCCCGGAACTACTCACCAGTTCGCAATCGCCTAAAGGTGAAAACTCAATTTTCATCCTTCCATCTCCAGAATACTTATCCTTCTCATATTGGACCCCAAACGATTTCCTCGAATTAAACAGGCTTAAATTGCGCGCCTGATAGGACTTCGGGTTAGCCTCATACTCCTTACAGCTAACGGCAGAGAAATAACCTGCAATCTCATCACTGTCAAAATTTGAAGGTAAACTAACTGGTCGAACGTTATTTAAGCTTTGCAAGCGTGTCTCACTCAAAACGGACCATACGTAGTCTTGATAATCCGAAGTCATTGTAAATCTCCGTAGTATGCTCCCCTCTGAGCTCAGCAGGTCCTTCTCTTTCCAGGCACTGCCATGATCATCTACACTGGCCCGCTTGTGAAAGTTCATTCGTCCTTCTAAAATGATTTCTACATCGTCATACGCAGCCCTACCAGTTTTCCAGATGGATGACTTTGCTTGTCCAAACACATCGGTAGTATACCAACCGGCATTTTGCAAAACTGAAAATTCATCCGAAGTCATTACTTCAGCCACCGGCATGCTTTGTTTCGCCGTATACATTTTACCATCCATTTCAACCGTTAAGGTGTACTCCTCACTTTCTTTTCCGGCAAAATAGGTTTCACTTTCGTAAATTCCTTTTGATAACTTCGCACTATACGGCGCATTAAACACTACATATTTGGGATGCTTTGATGGCAGCTCTTTAAAGCGGTATGTATTTTCCCCATCCGACAATGTGATTTTGGCGCCGGAAACCCCTTGAAAATCCTGAGGCTTATTGATCCCTGCCGGGCGTGTGATTATCACATGGTGTTTGGATGGAGTAGTGGTTATCTGTGCTTCAATAACGTATTTCACCGATGTTGAATAATCTTTTACAAAATCTGTCAAATCCAGCGAATCTGAACAAGAAGCGAGAAGTAGTGCCAACCAAACAAAGCTAAAAAGTAAGATCTTAAATTTTTGGAACATCATAATCGTTAAAATTTAAAATTATAAGATAACATGGGCAGGTATTTATAGAAAGTTTCGGTGGATGGCTTTAGTGCCATAATTTCGTAATTATAGCTGACTGAAACAGGGTTCGTCCGGCCATAGGCATTAATAACCCCCACATTGACGGTACCTTGCCATTTGCCTTTTATCTTTTTATGACGATAGGTTAACATGGCATCCAAGCGATGATAATCTTTAAAGCGGGCATTATGAATATTGCCATACAAAGGCACAATGGTTCTTCCTCCATTTAATAACTGAGTACCTACCGGTAAGGTGTAAGGTTTTCCCGTGCTATACTTCCAGTAGGTAGAAATCCCCCATCTTTTGGTAAATTGGTAAGAGGCTGTCACATTCACCTGATGTGGAATATCAAATTTTGCATCATAGGCTCGCCCGTTATTAATCTCGGGCACTTTCACCCGTGTTTTAGCATAGCAATAGTCAATTTTAAGGTTTACTTTATTTGTTTTATACCCCACCCCCGCTTCAAATCCATAAGATGTGGCTCCTCCCCTTCGTAAATATTGCTCGTAGGTAATGCTTTGCACATCGGGGTAGGCTGCAAAATCCAACTGGTTTTGAATTTGCTTATAATACCCTTCCAAGCTAAAACTGAAATATTTACTTCCGTATTGATATCCGGCAGAAAAAATATCACTTTTCAAAGGTTTCACATTATTAGATACCGGTATCCACATTTTCAGCATATCAAAATCATTCTGATATGGATAAGGGGACTGAACAAATTGCTGCATACGCGAATAAGCAGAAAACACACGATGCTTATGATTGAACTTATATTGCAGATTCAGACGTGGCTCCACACCAATCCAGGTTTTGTAAAACCCTCCCTTATTTCTCTCCATACCGACAATCTTACATGCTTGGTCCAATGTATACAGATTGGTCTTCCCCAATGCTCCTATCACATTAAGATTGATGCCATAGTTTAGGGTTAGCAGCTCACTAATGTGCCATTGGTGCGAAGCATAGAGATCGAACGACTGCAGTTGCTTTTTTCCCAAGTCAATGTCTAAAGCCTTCATCCGTCCTGGCTGGAAGATATGACGCCCAATTTTTATTCCAGCCGTTATCGTATTTCTATCATTGAGATAATAGGATAACTGATGCTTCAACCTGATTTCGGAAACCTCAGTTTCCCATGAATTTTGAGTTGTCGAAAATGAAACAAAGCTTTTAAAGTGATTATATATGACGGATGTATTAACAAACAACTTTTCATTAAAAATGTGACTCCAGCGAACTGTAGCTAACGTATTTCCCCAATCAGAACGATAAACGGTCCCATCTGACGCAAAGTTATCTTTCCCTTGATACAATGAGAAGTACAGTTTATTATTGGCATTCAGCTTACAATGTAACTTGGTATTCACATCATAATAAGCGGGAGAAGCCATAGTTTTACCCTTCATAATTTTGTCAATCCAACTTCTTCTACCTGAAATCATGTAACTCACCTTGTCCTTTACCAAAGGCCCCTCGACCACGAGTCGGGCTCCAATGGTTGAAACGCCTCCGGCAAGTTGAAACGCCTGGCTATTTCCATCTTTTGTAGCAATATCTAAAACGGATGAAAGACGTCCTGAATATTGTGCGGGGAAATACCCTTTATAAAAATTGGTATTCTTTATCGCATCACCGTTTATCACCGAAACCAGTCCCATGATGTGCGAGGGACTGTAAACCGGCGCTTCGTCCATTAACACGAGGTTTTGATCGAAATTTCCGCCTCGCACATAATAAAAAGAAGCACCGTCACTCACCGTTTTGACACCATTTTGCAGCTGTATCGCTTTTAATATGTCCGGTTCGCCCATAAAAAGAGGCAATTGCTTGACTTCTTTGGGTGTTAAACTGACAACTCCGGCAAACTGTTTCTCTTCTCTTGCTCGGTCAGACTGCACCACTACTTCATGCAGACTATTGACATCCTGTGAAAGCTTCACATCCAGCCTCTTTTTACCTGCAGTAAGGATGTTCTCTTCCTTATACCCCAGATAATTCACGGTAATTGCTGTTACCTCCTCATCCATAGTCAAACTATAGAAACCATACTGGTTCGTAACCGTTCCCAACCTTCTGTCTGCTGTTGAAATAGTTGCCCCAATAAGTGACTCTCCGGTTGTTTTATCATAAACAAACCCTGATACGGTTTGCCTTCCATCCTCCTTTTCATTTTTCTTATTGATAATGACAATGGTACTTCCTACTTTTTTATAAGTGAGCGGAAGTCCCTTAAATAAATCGGTAAGAACACTATCTAATGACATTGAATGGAACGATCGGGTCACTTTTCCCTTTAAGGCAGGCAATTTACTGTTATAAGAGAAATCTGTCTCCGTTAATAGATTATCGAGCTTTTTCAAAGCAGTTTCAATTGAAACATCATCAAAAGAAATCGTTATTTTATCTCCTTCTTGGGCATACAGATGGCTGTACACAATGAGTAGCATTGCTACTATTGATATCTTTCTCATTGATTTAACTATCTTAATGTATTGATTTAAAAGAGATATGAACACCTATTGCACAGAGATCCAATAGGTATTATTTACTTTTTTGAAATTAACGTCGCAAGTAAGACTCAACACTTCAATAATTTCAGCCAATGGCTTTTGGTTAAAGTTAGCTGTTAATAAACAGGAGTTGCCGCCTGAAGGTATTGACTCGATTTTAGTATCGTAATAAGTATTCAAATCCCTTATCACCTGAGGTAATGGTGTATTTTCGAATACAAAAACGCCCGTTTTCCAGGCCAAATAGTTTTTATTCCTGGTATCAAAATAATCTAAAGAATTGTGGTTTACTTCCGCCGTTTGCCCCGAGATAAGAACCACAGACTTATCCAGCTGATTGGCCTTTACACTTACTTTTCCGGTTGCTACAGTTACGCTTGTTTTGTTCCCCATATCCTTGATATTAAAGGAAGTTCCCAACACACGAACATCGACTGTTTGCATTTTAACGGTAAAAGGTCTCAGGCTATCTTTGGCTACCTCAAAAAAAGCCTCCCCAGACAGGCTAACCACCCTTTCTTTGCTGCCGAAAGTTTGTCGATATGTTAATTTCGCACCCTTATTGAGCCAGATTGTCGTTCCATCAGAGAGAACCACACTGTTTTCCGGGCCACTCATCGTACAATCTACAACTAGTGTTTTTGTCGATGTGAAGTGTGCCACCATCAAATAAGCCGTAACAGATAAAATACAGACAACAATAGCAGCGGCAACCCTTTTGAAGCGAGTCAGGAGCGAAATGAGCTTCGGTTGAGGTTTATTTCTCTGGGTAACGGCCTGTTCTACCCTGGCCAAAGCCTTTTGGGTGTCAAACTGCCTCACATCGATTTGCCCCCCGCCTGTTGACCAAATCTTTTTGAGTACCTCATATTCGGCTTTGTGCACTTCTTTGTACTCGTCAACAAGCATCTCTTCCTCTGATGTTGTTTCTCTTAGAAAATGCTTTAATAATAGTATGTATGATTCATTCATTTCACCTTCTCTTAATGCTTTATATTGAGATGTCGAAAAATGGAAGTGATACCCTTAGTTGAAATAGAAAAAAACTTTGAGCAATTGAACGCGAAAATTTGGATTGAATCCCAATTAGGTAGTATAAATAAGAGCCGTAAATAATTTCAACGACCCTATACTTTATTATTGTTTGATGACTACTTTTTAGTTAATGTTACACTAAAATAGTACTGTCCATCGCGGGACAATGCTTTTATTACCAACTGCTTTGCATCCACATTTAAAACCTGAAATATTTCGCGCTCTTCTTTAGACCATGCTTCTTCCAAGTCAATCATTTCTTTATTTAAATTTAACGCCCTATAACGATCGATGGCCCCATTAGACAACATCAACCTACCTGACAGGATATTATTCTTTAATGTAATCGCAAATGAATTCATCCCATCCGGTGCCAACAGACTCCATTGACCTGATACCTTTTTAAAAGCACCGAAATTCAAAACATCATCGATAATTTCAACTTCTGGTAGATGATCTGTATCGGTTGAGTTGGTTAGCAACCAGGTACCTTGTAGGTGATTTAGAGTATATTCTGGAACCAGAAGTTTATAAAAAACGATCTCTTCTGCTGTCATCCAATGAATTTTATCAGCTGGTGCAGCTCTAATTGTGAAATAATAAAAATCCTCTGCCTCTTTATTTGAAAATCCAATAGCTTTATAATAATCAATATAAGACTGATGATAAGCATGCCCTTTCGGAAAATCTTTAGCCGTTTTGCCTCCATCGGCCCAGGCATGAACTCCTATTTTAGTATTCTTTCCGGCAGTTCTGGTAATTCCTGCCAAAAAGAAGTCAACACCTCCTGAAGCAATCTGACCATTGTCCATTAGATGCGTGCTTAATCCTAACTCATGCACCCGTTTAGATAATTCCAGGTTTACTTCATCATTGATGGAACCATCGCATTGCTGGATGTTTACCTGTTTTACTCCGGGATTTTTCTCATACAACTCATTAAATTCATTAAGTGACTTAGAATTAATAACTCCATTTAAAAGAATCGTTTGATCATTAACAACGGAGAAGATTTTTTTCTTCTCCAACAATGCAAGCTCATCTTCTTCTTTACTACAGGCAATGGTAATTGTTACGATTCCCAGAACAATTACAATCAATTTAGTCAAATCGGTTAACATTTTCATTTTTATTTGTTTAAGCAAATTTTATATTCAAAATTATCTATCGCTGGCTAATTATTGGTAATCACCGTATTTTCAGTAAAGCCTATATTTTTAATCGGCTTACATAAATATGTCGAAGGAAAAAAGGAACACCCTTAGTCTGAAATCAAAGAAAAACTCAAATCACATTATTATTGTAATTTTAATTCTATTATTCACTGATTAAATGACACTTAATCACACAATAAAAAAAAGTAAATTAAAGTACCCTTGCTCTTTCAAGAGTTTTCGCATTAATTTCAGGGCTTTACTCATGTGTGCTTCCACCGTTTTCGTCGAAATATTGGCTTCCTCGGCTATCTCACTATAGGTAAGCCCTGATTTTCTACTCAATAAAAACACTTCACGTGTTTTTGTCGGAAGTTTAGCAGCAAAATAATTCAACAACGGCTCTACATCCTCTTCTTCCAAATCAGAATGCTCCTCAAATTCAGAATCAACTTCCCCAAACCATGACACCTCCTTTAAGGTATTTTGCTTTCTTAAATAGTCGACGCACTTAAATTTTGTGCTACGCAACAGAAAACGCTCCGGCTTTGCCACAGCTGCCAGTTTATCTTCCTCCCATAATTGAATGAATAGATTCTGAACGATATCTTCTGCAGCCTCTTCACTGCCCGTAATCCGAAATGCGTAATTACACAGAGGATTGTAATACTCCTCAAATATCGACTTGAATTCTTCTCCGTTTATATACTTCACAACTTTCATTCTACACTTCCACTATTCAAATAAAAGACTCCTTTTTAAAGAGTTACATCAAAGTCGGCAAACTGCAATTTCTCCACCTTTCGTAAGCTGTTTTTACCATCGCGATTGACTGTGTTATCTTTTACTGTCACTACTTCATCACTATTAGTAATGGTATATTCGTCCTTGTTGCCCGAGAAAATGATGGTGTTGACACCGGCATTTCCTGTGATGTCGTTGTCCAGTTCGTTCACCCGCACATTCGTATCGTTATTGCCCAGAAGGGTTATATCCTTCAGGTAGCGCGAGTGGTGCGAATAAGGTCGCGAAGCATCAAACTTCAGAGAAAAGGTTCCTACAAACCCGGCATCAATCCGTGCATTATAGGTCAGGTAGGGGTGAAAGAATTTATTGTTCATTACAGCATGGCCCATTGGATCTTCCTTTGCGATCTCCTCCCTGTTTTTGGCCTTGTAAATCCCCCACATCCCCTTATTATCATTGCCCTTCCAAGCCCCCCAAAGTCCATAATAAGAGTCAACCACCGACGCCAGGTACTCCTGCGACAAGCTGTTCTCTTTGGTCAGTTCTTTAATCCAGTTGGCATTCCCGGCTCCTAATCCCCATATCTTATTGGATAAGGCATTTTTCTGGGCAGCCCTGATCTCAGCTTGCAGCTCCGGAGCAGCCCCAACACTGCCATTGCTTCCATCGATCCCGATTCCATAATCGTGTACCAGGTGCAGGATCTCCTCAAAGGCGGCATCCCGATGATTGTTATAATTCTGATTCACATACCAGGCTTGCCCTTCCACCTGTATCTCGTTTTCGTACAATGGCTGGCCAGCCACTTCAACAGGATTCTTACCATCATCACTCCCATTCAACAGAGTTAATATCGCTTTGTTGGCTGCCATCTTGTTGCCCACTGCACTTTTATCGCTTCCATATTTCGACCCCGGATAATTGCGCAAGTAATGCTCTATAATGCTTCTGCAACGCACAATCTGTTCGTTGGTTATATTGCTTTGGGCCACAATATGTATGACACCACCATTGGGGGTAGTTACTTTGGTGTAACGGTTAAAGTTTTTTGTATAAGCCCTGCCCATGGATAAAGGTACAGCTTCTATTCCCAATTCAGCATCTAATTTTCCGGTTGGTTGTGGCACTAAGGCTGTCGACTCTTCTTTACTACACGCAAACAGGGCTAATACCATAGCCATTACAATCATGAAACGAACTCTCTTCATTATTAACTGTTTAATAAATTATTACACAAAAGCACATACATCCAGCTTTATCCATCGCCGATGAATAAAAACTGAAGTATGTGCTTCTCCCTTTTGCACAAAACTTTTAACCGACTATTCCCCATCTCTTCTTCAGTGTTGAAATAATCCGCTGCAAACTAAAAGTTCCTATTTTCTTTACAGGACTTGCTCCTGTCCCTTATTTGATTTCTATCCTGTTAGTTCTAACTTCTTCGTATTACTTAATCGTTATAGTGATACAGTATTAAAAAAATCAGTTCAACTGATTTTATTTCCTGTCACGGAATTATACCAATTAAGTTTTTGCCAACTGTTTTTTTGTGTAAAAAATGATATAAGTATCTAATTTTTGCCAGTTCCTTAAAAATAGCGAAACTATCATACTCAACTCAACAACAACTATTCTGCTTTCTCATCAATCAGTAAATAGTCAATAATAAAATCACAGCTTTCATCATCATTCTTCTTCGATAGTAATTTCACTCTCAAAGTATTGGTCCGCTGCAGTTTCACTTTACCCAATTCTACTAATTGAGGCATCTTATTGCAGTCTGTACTGCTCCATTCGAGTATTATTTCCCCATTCAGAGCAATTTCATAAACACCATTAGGAATGGAAGATGCCAAAGCCAACTGACTTAACACACAATGGGTATCCGCATCAAACTCAAAAGTACGGGTTTCCCCAAGCTCTCCGTTTCGCCATATCAAACCAACACCTCCTGATACATTATCGTGATAAAAGCCATAGGTATTTTTATCGACTCCAATAACACGCAAATTTTCGCCTTCCAGCTTACCATCTTCCGCTTCCGCTTTTAGTATATCAAAACGATCAAAGGCCAGCTTGGCTTTGGCTCCATCATAATCAGGTTCGATATTGCTGCTACCCCCCGGTAACAGATAATAGAAAGTAGTGGGTGCAAAATTGAGTCTGGTCTTGGTCCAATGCCACATCTCCATATCAAATTTAAGTGATTTAGCGAAAGGCATGGCGTCCAGCCCTCTATAGCGCATATTCACGGTCATATCGAACTTAAAGTTGCCACCTCCAATGGGTTGTGACAAGTAAGGATGGTTAAAGGGTGCATATTCACACCAGGCATATCCGTAGTAATCCTCAGTACCTGTTCCAATAACCGATGGAAAAGCTTCACCATCCAGGTAGACTTTCTCATCGCCTTCGCCCCACCAGCTCTTCCAGTGACCGCCTAAGGAGGTATTGAAAAGTGTGATCACATCACCCACATAAACCCCCTTGCCATTCAGGGTTACAAAGTTCATATCGAAACAACCGCCATACCCAATACGCGCTTTGTTCTCACCTGTAGATAGTGCAGTATACTGTTTCCAGCTGGCATGAAAATACATGGAGTTTTTAGTCCATTCGTATGACTGAGTGGTAACATTCCCTGTTAACCGGTAGGCAACATTTCCAATGTTTTCGAATGCTATGGTACAGTTTTTCAAGTATGGCATCAACCAGTAAACCGTCATATTTCCATCCGTTTCCACTTTTGTATAAAAAGTTTCCGAGGGGTGAAGTTCATACCCAGTGCCAAAGAAATCGCCAATAGGACACCAAACGGTTTGCTCACCGTCAAACGTGCATTTCACGATGATATCGCGCAATGCACGTTTGAGGTTATCTCCATGAATTTTCACACTTACACTGTTTATCGCCAAACCTTCCTGAACCAATTTAAGAGAAGCTTCTTTTCCGATAGGCAATTGCAAGTCAAATACCTTTCCATCAGCCACTGCTGTTCCATTTGAACTCAGAACTTCATTCACTTGCCGAATCAGTGCCTTATTTTGCTCCAACTCCTTTGGACTGAAGCTCACAACCTTTGTTCCTTTAGCGTATTCACGAGTATTGATACAATAGTATAAAGTTTCGTCGCTATTTACTGATCGCATCTCATAAGTCACTTTGCAGCTTTTGGCGTAAGGAATGGGTAGATAAAGATTATGTCCACGCCGCATGTAACTGGTTTTAGAAGACACTGATGAACTTAACGGCACCCCAACCTCATTTTTACTGATAAAATCGATGAGTTTGGTTTCAATTACCGGCTCCGTATTACCATCGAGGTAAATACGTAATGTACCTGCACCATGATTGTTTCCTGTTAACCAAAACCGAACGATAGAGCCGGCACCATTGGTATCCATTAACACACTCTCTTCGCGCCCACAGTTGTTTTCCACCCTGATAAACTGGTCGCAATCGGAATTGGCAAACCAGGTAGAATCATTAATGGCAGTGGAACGGCGATCGTAACTACTAAACTGCTTAAAGGTATAATACGGATCAGGGTAGCGTGTCAGCACATCACGATCGATCATCTCTTCTAATAAAGTTCGAAAGGAGACTTCCCCTTTCTTACCATTTTTCTTTAATTTGGCTTCAACCACAGTAGTGACAACACAAAGAAAAAGGCCAACCATTATAAAATTACGTAGCATCATGTATTTTTATTACTCTTATGAAGAGTATGGATAACCGTAAAAAACAATCAGATTATCCATACTCTGACTAATCTAATACTCAAAAACCACCGCAGTATGGCATTCAAACTCAGGAACTACAACCTGTAATTTACCATCTACTTTTTTCATTTTCAAAGCTTTCTTACCAGAAATAGTATATGCTTTTTTGATTTTCTCATCAAAATCAACACTTACAGGCACATTATGCAAGGGCACCAAATCCTCTATTACCTGCGCACGTCCGCGCTGATGTGGTGTTCCATAGGTTAAATGCACCACATATCGGTTTTCCTCAGGCTGATGCAACAAGTTAAGTCTCCCGCAACTGGGCATTTCTGCTTCCACAAAGGGATCCATTAGCAGCTGTTTCAAGGCATTATAGAACAACTGTCTATGAACACGCGATCCCTCTTTGGCATAAATCCGCTCCAAATCGTGGGCACACCAAACGATGTTGCCATATTTTATGACAGCCGGATGAACTGCCGGTTTGTTTTGGTAAGGCACATTATCGTGCGAGGTCCAGTGCTCCACAGTCCGGTCGAAATAAGGCTCATATATCTGCGCCAGTATTTCAGTCCCTTCTTTAGGCGTTACACGAATAGCCGGCATACGATTCAGAAAGGGGGATTGAACCAGATCGGTGGTCAGTTTATCGCCCACATAGGTATAGTCGTTTCGATAAGTGGCTTCAGCAGCATCTGTTGCGCCAATATCAAATTTCCATGCTCCATTTTCGTATGCACCTTTGCCTAAAATGAATAACTTACCTCCCTTATCCAAATATGACTGAATCTGAGCTGTTTCTATCTCATTCAACCGCACATCGCTGTGCAGAATCAACACTTCCAGGTCACTCCAGTCTTTAAGGTTGTTGGCAACTACAAAATTGACCTGATTCTCCAGTAACATCTTGGTCAAATCATTATCACGCCCGGTAAAGCTTAGCCAAATAGCTGTACGCGCTTTATGCTGAGCATTAATGCTATAGCCTTCAATTTTTTCGATGTAGGCATAGGCATGCCCAATGTTGCCGTAAGTGGCTTTCTCCAGTTTTCCGGTAGGATGCAATTGGTCACCAAAACTAGCCATCGCACCAAAGGACATCATGGCTGCTGCTTCGTACCAAATGGCATCTTTGTGTTTGAATCCTCCGAATTCGCCCCAAGCTGAATGAAACTTCCCACTCATGCCAACGATAGGCTTGCCGGTATTGGCATAGTACTTTGCTCTTACCGGAAATACATCGTAACCGTGCCAGGTTGTAGGCAGGTCTTCCAAATCCTGCTTGGTATTATATTGGTGATATTGCTCCTTCATATTACGTGCACCACTGATTGGAGTAGTCCAATTGTAATAGATGGTTGCATTGGGCCGGTATTTCTTAATGATAGCATTGGTCTTTTGGAAATAGGTATGCATCTTTTTACAATGATGCTCCCAGGCCTCCTCCTCATTGTTCCAGTCTACGCCATTCGCCTCCATATCTTTCTTGCTCCATTCATTGTAATTGACGGTTCCAACGGGAACAATGTCGAACCAAAAGCCATCTATTTCATAGTTTTTAGCGATCTCCTCAGTATGCTTTAACAGATGCTCCATGTAAGGCCCTTCGGGCGACAGGGTTGGCCATCCCCATGGGAAAGGCTCGCCAGGCTTGGACTTGGCTTCCATTTCGGCAAACTTATCGATACCATCCTTACCGGTGGAAACCCAATCGGGATGTTCCCTGGCATCCAGCACATTCCATCCTACCGTTACATAAGCCTGGGCTGTTACTCCTATTTCATGGCAGGCATCCAGCTGGGCCCCAAAGAGATCATAATCCAGATTGGGGTGACGTTTTCCAACTTTGGTATCGTAATAGCACCAGCCATGGTGTCCTTTGGCAAAGATGTTAATGGAGTTAACATGGCCAACTTTAAGCGCCTGTTGCCACTCCTCTTTGTTCCAATTTTTTCCAATATTCTCCAGTTTTTCACTTGTATGAAAATCCAGATGCACCTGACGTGTCCCCTCAGGTATTATTGTAGTTTCCTGTGCATTTACCAGTGTACAGTTAAACACAAGATTCAAAAAAAAGATAAAATATTTTACTATATTCATGGTAAGATCAATTATTCAAATATTAACTTATATTTTAGAACTTTATTTAGCCTACTAGTCAACAGATAACTCAGGAACCATTGCTATATGAGAAATGACTTTGTTAGCTACATCATAAGGTGTGAAATCAAACTCCTCATCCAGTACTTCAGCCTTTGCCGAATAGCCAAAACGATCAAGGCCCAACACCATTCCATCTTCACCAACCAACAATTCTTAAGTTACAGGCAAACCAGCAGTTAAACCGATTCTAATGCACCTTTTGGATAATACTTGTTACTGATATTCCCTCGACTGACTTCTAAATAATCCTTCACTCGGAACAGAGGATATTGTTAAAGTCGGCTCCTCCCATGGCACCTCCCGGATGACCTGACTTTGCCTGCTCAACCATAGCAGTTGATAAAATTCGAATATTATTCGCCGCTAAATCTACAACCTGACATTTATCCTTCATTTAGACCTGATTATTAGGCACTTAATTTAATAAAATAATAATAAAAAACAGGCCTCAGACATCACATACAACACCGGCCCAATTACTACTACTCAGTTATAATATCTATTTCGGCATAACCGGCTACACTGCTATTGCCTGTGTTATCTATAGCTTTCAACTTCACAAAACGTGCTTTTGCTGAATCAAATAGCTTAGTTTGCCAGATAGGGCTGTTTTTAATATTAGAAAACTCCCCCTCACTCGCCAATTTCCATGATCGTCCATTGGTAGATGTATAAAACTGATAGTTGAAAATGATTCCATTAGACCAACGGCTTTGATCCGGCAGATACTTAAAACCTTTTAACGTATATGTCTGACCAAGGTCAACTACCAAGTCAACCGGCATCTTCTTGTTATTTTGATGCCAAACAGTCATTGACTCACCATCAAATATCCGGTTCGCATTTTCATCTCCTACGCCTACAACTTTCCACTCCTTTTTAACAATGTCGAATGTCTCGCTGCTGACTGGGCTTCTTTTCCCAGAGACCGGATCCAAAGTAATGGCTTTCACTTCTGCTTTGTCTGCTAGGATGAATGATCCAGTGTATTTAGTCGAATTGTTATCCGGCTCTGAGCCATCCGTTGTGAAATACACATCTACTTCTTTGTCTGCAGATTCTATTTTCAGAAACCCTTCTTTGTCTCTCTTAATGACTGGAGCTGTTAATACTTTAGGAGCTTTATAAAGTTCGACATTGGTAATCAGAGGAGAAGCTTTTGACTTTTTAATTGCCACACGTACTTTGGCGGCCTTGGTTATTGGCAATCGAAGTATTCTTTTATAGCCAATAGTTGTTTCCTTTGCCAGCGTCCGCCATTTACCATCTACCATCGCGTCTAAAGTAAACTCCTGAACCCGCTGGCCTAAACGAATATATTCCTGAATCAGGAAACGGTTAAATTCTGTAGGTTCCTCCAGGTCAATGATTAGCGATGCTTCTGAAATCTGATCATCGGTTGCCCAGTAGGTTTCTTTCTCCGCATCAGTTATGTTTGACGCTTTATACTTTCGGGAATTTCCTCTCACATTACTAGCTTCTACTTCTTTCCCTTTAGCCAGATTAACGGCAAAATCAGCCTTAAGCGCGTTAGACATCTTCAATATCTGCTCCACATCTTTTTCATGAATCAGTCCCCGTGGATCAACCGGGAAGTTCATCAACAATGTTGCTCCCCGTCCTACGGAATGGTAATAGATATCCAACAGGTGTGGCAAGGTTTTTACTTTATGATCTTCTGACTTATGATAGAACCAACCCGGGCGGATGGACACATCGACCTCTGCCGGAACCCAGTGGGTACCATCTTCGTGTCCGTATTGCAATTCCTTATAGTTAGGAAAACCAGGCCATACTTCATCCCTTTTTAGTGTATTCCAATTGGTTTTTCCAACCCAACCTTCTTCGTTACCACACCAACGACAACCAGGCCCTGCATCACTAAATAGGATTGCATTAGGTTGCAATTCCCGAACAATTTTGTAGGTATTCTCCCAATCGTAATAAGTTTTCCTATCTACACTTCTGGTTTCATTGGCTCCACCATAATAGCCAGATCCCCCATTGGCTCCATCAAACCAAATCTCGAAGATATCACCATAATTAGTTAATAGTTCTCTCAACTGATTACGGAAATAAGTAATGTACTCAGGCTTCCCATAATCAGCATGATTTCTATCCCACGGGGACAAATAAACGCCAAATTTCAATCCATATTCTTTACAGGCTTCTGATAGCTCTTTTAACAAATCACCTTTTCCGTCACGCCATGGTGAATTCTTAACTGAATAATCAGTATACTTCGAAGGCCAAAGACAAAATCCATCATGATGCTTAGCCGTAATGATAATCCCCTTCAGTCCTGATTCCTTACAAACTTTGGCCCATTGCTTACAATTCAGTTCAGTCGGATTAAACAATTCGGGGCTTTTATCCCCATATCCCCACTCAATATCAGTAAAAGTGTTCATACTGAAATGCACAAATGCATAAGACTCCATTTCGTGCCATTTTAACTGACTTTCAGAAGGCACTGGACCAACTGCAGTAGGTGGTGCCACCTGCTTACAGGAGAAAGCCAAAACTGACACTATGGATAAAAGATATAAACATTTAAATTTCATACGATTATGATTTTTATTTATTAATAACTATAATTTTTCTGCTTCACTTATGTGAATTTGTCTGAGCCTAACTGCCCGAATTCAACCTTTGACCATTACAGACTTTTCATACCATATAAAGAACCATAAGTCTCACAGGTGCGATAATCCGAACCTTCCTTATCTTCCCTCAATAATTTCATGGCAGATTGTAATGACTCCAAATAGTCATCTGCATCCTGCCGAGCCACATTATCATTTTTACTATCCGTATATACTCCTTTATTTGCACAACTATAATCAACAGATGCTATTCCATGAACATCTCATGATTTTATTTCTACAATAATTACGCGTACTGAGTTCGATCCATAATCAATACCCAAAGAAAAATCACCACTCATTACTTAAACGTTTTAGCTTTTGGTTAAAAAAAATCCTTTTAACAGGATTCCCTGATTATCAAATTACCAGACAGCAATACCTCTCCAACCTTTGGTTTTGATGCGTCATCCATCTTATCGACTAAAATAGAAATAGCTTTTACGCATATGTTGGCTATAGGCTGTTCAAAACAAGTCACTCCAGGCTTGGCTACTTGAAAAGATTCAGGATTATCGAAACTCACGATCCCTATATCCTGAGGTATTTTAATATTCATTTTATCGAAATACTTCAAACTTTGGATCCCTAACTTATTATTTGCAAAGAAAAATGCATCACAGCCTTTTTTAAGCGCTGACTTTAACATTGATTCCAGTCTAGTCTCAACATGTTTGAAGCCAGTCTCGAAAATCAAATTTTCTGAATCATCATTCAATTCTGATTCTTTTAAGGCGGATGTATATCCTTTAATTCGCTGGTTATTATTGGTTAAACCTGTATCATAAACAAAAGCTCCTATTTTCTTGTATCCCCGTTTTATCAACACGTTACACAACTGATATCCTCCCTCGAAATTATTGGTTGTTACAGCGTCTTCACTAACCCCATCACAACAACGGTCAACAAATACAAACGGAATTGACTGTTCTTGCAAAGCCATCAAATACTTCTGGCTCTTTTTGACAGGAACAATCAACATCGCATCCACTTGCCGAGACAAAAACACATTGATGATATCATTTAACTTCTTGGGATCCTCATCGGAGCTGCCGAACATCACCTGATAGCCTAATCCAGAAGCTTCATTTTCAATGAATCGCGCCATTTTGCCAAAGTAAGGATTGGCAATATCAGCCACAGCAAGACCAATAATACCGCTTTTTCCGGTACGCAATGCCCTTGCCATTTGATTTGCCTGATAACCCAACTCCTTTGCTTTTTCAATGACTTTTTTAGATAAGGTATCACTGATTCTATTCTCCCTACTTTTTCCAGAAAGAACAATAGAGACAAGCCCTACAGACACACCCAACTCATTTGCGATATCAACTAGTTTTATTCTTTTTTTAGCCATCTTCATTTATTATTTGGACAAATATACAACTTTTTTAAGAAAATGCTATATCGTTTTAGCTACATTAGATCAAGTGAAATTATAGTAACATAAAAGTTGGACTGCAAACCCATGGTAAACTTGGAATAATGTGTTGCAATATTGTAACACAACCAGTATATTACCCAGACGGATAATTTGTTTTGATCTTTCAATGCATTATTGGTGTTAAATAGAGAAAGACCATTGGGTTGGTTATTCTTATAACGCCTTTTAATTTGTTTATGTATATCTATTGTTCAATCACTATTTCCTTTTCCACATATTCGTTCATCGTAGTAAGCCAAACTTCGGGCTTAAGTTCTGTGACTTCAGAATTAACCAGCACCACCGCCTTTATATCCTGTCCTAACATCCATTTTTCTAAGGGAATATAGTAAGTATAGTTTCCTGTAAAATAATCCTTATGGCAAACTCCTGATTCGAAAGTATTTGAAGGATATGAGATACTTCGATCAGGTGCTCCAACATATTTATCGCCTACATTTATTCCTGCATACGCTCCTTCCGAGCCATGCTCACCATTAACAGCAATACATAAATATCCATTCTGTGGCATTTCATCTAACTTAAAAGAAGCTTGCCAGGCTGACTTTGGAAGGATCTTGGCATAATCTGCAAACAAATTAGAGGCAGTCCAATTTTTACGGTCAACACTTTTGTTATCTGCATCAAGCCCAATCACTTCACTTGCACGATCAGGAAAAACAGGAATTTTAATATATCGATATGCTTTATTGGATGGCAAATCAATTTCAATATCATCATTGATAAAACCCGTTAATTTATCCCAATCTTTAAGATTGTTTGATCCATATGCATATATGCCTTCTTCTTTAACCAATGGTTGTAAAGCATAAACATCGGGATACTTAACAATTAGTTTTTTTAATTGGGTTGGCTCGGCCATATCAAGCCTGAAACATCCTCCATTAATCTTGAATTCCTTATAACGACGACGGCAAACATAAAAGCTAGTTTCTTCATTTCCGTCAAACAAATTCTTATCCCAAATTCCTCTTTCAATAAATTTTTCCTGATTAAAGAAGGCATCACGTGCAGCTTTTACTTCAGGGATTTTAGTTTCTCCAGAACGTTTAAGAGATCGTACTTCTAAAGCATTATTATCGGCAGCAAAACAAGTTGCTTCATATAAAGCAATAGCATCGTCAGGTACAAGCGTTTTTTTAGCATCCGCTAATTTTCTATTCGATGCATTTTTTAGCAACTGTCCCTCAAAATTTATTTCAATCTTATTGCTTTTTAACAATTCATTATATGATTTACCATCAATTTTTGCTGACTGATATTTGCCATGAAGACCTTTTAGAGACACATGCTTTGTTGTTCCAGGCGCTCCATAAAGTTTTATTTTTATTGGGTTTCCTTTTTCATGTTCAGCCAATAAATAATCTGTACCTTCTATGTATGGCTCTGTTTCACTTTCGCATGAAACTCTTACTAAACAAGTTCTGAAAGGCAGTACCTCAATATCAACCGATGAATTATATTTGTAGGCACCCACATATTTTTCTGTTGGATGATGTTGGAATACACGGTAAGATTTACCTCGTTTATTGATGCCAATAATTGTGTCTAACTTAATGGTATAGGTTTGAGATTCCCACGAATTATTGCGAAGAGTGATTAATCGTGTTTTTTCGTTACCTCTTGAAATTGCATAAGCTCCATACTCTTTTTTAGGTAATATTTTTCCTTCTACCATAATATCTCTATACTGACGGTGAAGGTTGAAAATACGAGCTAATTTTGCGAATTCATCGTCATTTAATAACCATGGATTACCGTATATCTCTGGTGCTAAAATCAGGTTTCTATTAAAAGCTTGCAAAATCAGTTCATCATCCCAAGCATCTAAACAAGACGAAATACAAACGCCATGATCTTCTGTTAAACGACTAAATCCAGGAGGAAAACCTCTTGTTAAAGCTCCCGCCCTATGGTGAGAAGCTGTTGTTTCATTCCAAATATGACAATCGGTATAAGTCTCTATACCTTCCCACAAAAAAGTTGTTGCATAAGGTAGTCCTTTTGTCAAACCCAGTCGGTGATTCAATAAGATAAGATCTGGACTGTACTTTCTGCACTCCGTCATCATTTTCACAAAGGCATCTTCTTTCTCAAGTGGCAGTGGTCCACAAACTTTATCGAACTTAAATAATTCAAATTCATATTTTTTACATAGCTCCACCATCTCTGCAATTCTATTTGCTTCCTGTTCAGGCGTAGTTCCAAAACCATCAGGCCCTCCCCAAACACCCAAACGAATTCCAAGTTCCTTCGCTTTTTTATACATCGGGTCAAATCCATTAGGGAATTGCTTTTTAAACCGATCACTCTTCGTGCTGCCATAGAATTTGGCTCCATCAATCGCTCCAGCATCAAAAGCATAAATATCCAATTGCATCCCATATTGAGATTTCATCCATTCGAAAAAAGCAAGATTTGTTAATGTATGCTCCTCCGTTGGCCCCTCATTCGTATTATTGATCCACGAAAAATACTGCGCTCTTGATGGTGTTTTTTCATCTGCACCAGGAAAAACAGCTTGTTGAGCAAACAAGGTATTCATTCCTATAAATAATAATATTAATTGAATACTAACTTTTAATCTCTTCATAAACTTTTATTTAATATTAATTCCTACTAAATTTAGGGTCGGGCAGACAAGAAAGAGCTGTCAAAAAAGAGACCTTTGAATAGCCTGATCTCCGCCAGCTCTTCACTTTATTTAATGTATATGAATAAAGATAAAAGATATCAGCTTTCCATACATTTCTAACAACGCTACTTAATTAATAATCTCGCAATTTTTCTATCACTGTTAACTGTTAGATCTACCAAATAGATTCCCGGTTTTATTCCTGATAAATTAATTCCAACATTATTTTCACCTTGCATAACATGCTCTGTTTTTTGCATGAGCACTCGTCCATCTGAAGAGAGAATTCGCAATTGTGTCGCATCATCCTCTTCAGCAGAAAACATCACATTTAGCTTACCATCCGTTACCGGGTTAGGATAGATAATAATCCCTTCCTGCTTAGTTTTTTCAATTTGAGGCACTATTTTCTCTACTGTCGCAGATTTTAGCAGATTATCCACCTTATCTAGTTTCCACAATTGATTACTTTGACCTACATAATCCCATTGATAAACATTGGCTCCATTATCTTGTAAAATACCTTGAACATCCAATACTTTATTACTGAAAGAAGAACTGATTTTATAATAGGTATTATCCACTTTTTCAATTTTCCATTTCTGGTTTTCATAATTCACCCATGACCATTGGACCACATTACCTCCATTATCAGGATTCCAAGAATAAATATCCAACACTTTTCCTGAATGTCGTGCAACAATTCGATACTTGCCATTCTCGATTTGTTCAATACTCCACTGTTGATTCTCCTGACCAACATATTCCCATTGGTAAATATTAGCCCCATCATCATGCGAAATACCTGACACATCTAATGCTTTACCACTATTTTTAGATATAATCTTATAATAACCCGGTTCAACAATAGGATCCAGTTCAATTCCAGCAGTTTTAATATGAACATATTCCGCATTGGTCCAATAGTAGTTTGCAGTACTGTTCACATCACTTTGGGTAACCAACGAACCATATATGTTTCCATCCAGTCCTAAAGACGAACCATCTACTTGTTTAATTTGTACCCAGGTATCATTTGGTTTCCTATAATCTTTAGCAAAGATAGTTATGGTTCCATTCTGAGCATTATCTACTTTAAACAACCTGTTAAACTTGGATATATTCAGATATTCAACAGTAGTTTGACCATTATTTACGGAACTACTACGCTGTATATATACAATCTTTTCTTTCTCTGGAGCCCACCCTATATATATAAAATCATCAGCTCTTCCTTGTCCAGAACGTAACATGATACCTCCTGTTGGCCCAGTTCCATTAATATAGTTTTTACTAAACGGATTAGAATACCAGTTTTCGTTTAACCATAGCTTACCAACTCTTCGCACACCAGCCTCTATCGTAAATTCATTGCCCGACGTTGCCGTTTCCATCATACTCAATAAATCCAGACTAGAGCTTCCATTGATATCAAAAAAACCACTTCCTTGTATGTTCGCATAACTATTTTTATAAAAACCGGATATATCGGAAGGCAGTGCTAAACCTCCTATATTGGTCAACTGAAAATAAGGATTTACATGTCCAATATCAGCTAACGGCTTATACAGATAAGTATATCCCATATCCGCACCTCCATAAGAGTCATTATATCTTTTTCTAAGACTATTAGAATCTTCCCAATGGCCTTCACTCGCAAAGGTAAACCAACCATTACCCCAGAAGTTTCCACCACTGGCACCCATGCTTTGTCCAATGTGATACATCTGATCTATATTGGTCTCCATTTGACCTTTGACAAGCAATTCCTCCATGGGTACTAATAAATATCTTGCATCGCTGTTGTATCCCCAATTACTTATTTCATAACCAATTGAAGTAGCCTGACGAGGAACATCTATTTCGTCAACACCACTCGCTCCAGAATAATAATAATCTACTCCTCTATCATTCATCCATTCATTTTGCACAAAAATGGCATGGCCATGGCTGTTAGTCAACAAATTAGCTGCACCATTGGATCCAATCCATACATGAGGATGTGTACCATCATGTAAATGCAAGTTATAAGTACTAGAAGAATAGGAGTCAAAAATACTCATATCATTATCACCAGCCCATGTTGTCCCCCAGGTTGTTGTTCCATGAACCGTAGTAAGCGCTCCCTTTACATTACCTGACTTATCAACAATTACCTCAATGCTTTCCATATCATTTAAATGATCACCAGCTGATCCGGCAATTTCGTTATAGGTATGATAAATTCCATATTTCAGAATATAAAAATCACTCATTTCAAGAAGAGAAGTATATACAATTGGCGTGACATCATGATTTGAATTGAATCCACCAATATCAGAAGCTAAAGTAGTACGAGGCCAGTTGCTTCCATTTGCCCATACATCGTCATCATCATCATAGGTTCCCCAATTTTTATCATGATCCAAACGCACTAACATATCCTGAGCATCATAATAATCAGAGGATGTATTTACACCCATGTGTACAACTGGTGCATAACGTTGAAGTATTTGATCGCGTGATAGTGTTGAAATATCTTGAGCATTAATGCTCAAGCATAGAAATAACAATAAAAAAGATATAACAATTCGATCTTTTAACAGCGTATAAGTCTTTTTCATAAATAATTAGATTTTATTGATTGTAAAATGAAATTTTTAAAGGGTAAGCGTTTTAACCATAGTTTAGAACTATATTTTACAGAAAAAGACACAATACTTCTTCCTTAAACTGATGCAAAAAGTAGAATAATTCACCCCTCACAAAACAACACACAAAACAACTAACCTACAAGAACTTAACAAGCATACATACTATAATAAGCATCTACAGATTTATAAGACTTCTACTAATGTTTCAACTAATATATCTAACTTGGACTAATCATAAACCTCTTTGGTTTTGGCTCGTCCAAGTTAGGATTAATAAAAAAACCCAAACACCCCTAAGTGGGTATTTGGGTTTCGTATTGCAATGTTATTATTTGTATTCAATAATCAAAGAAGCTGATTCTTCACCAGCATTAACATCATCACCAGCTTCATCTCCTTCTGACGACCAGGTTTCAGCCTCACGACCGTCGCCACCTTTACCTTCTTCGATAGAAAGAATGAATGTCATGTTACCACCTTCAGTCCAATCTGCATGGTCAATGATTTCCTGAACAACTTCTGTTAAATCAGCTGTTTGCTGTGCCTCATCTCGTTCGTCTATAGCAGTCCAGGCCGGAATATCCCAAAGTGCATTTGCGCTTGTTTTAGTTCTACTGCTGATGCTAAAAGGAGTATCTGTAAACTCACCAGTATCTTTTGCTTCACCATAGATGCGCATCTTACAAGGATCACTTCCGGTATCATCAGCTGTAAATTGAATATAAGCTTTAGTTACAACCGCACCTTTAGGTATGTTTACAGTTCTAAAGCGGGTTCCAATATACTGGTAACCAAAGTCAGAATCGATATCACACAACTCCAAGTCACTACTGGTCAATTCCATAAAACCGGCAGGTGTTGAATTATATTCCACTTCAGCCTCTTCTGCATCATCATTAACATGCTTTAGGTGAATAGTAAGTAAGTTTTCTTTGATTGTAAATACAGGACCAACCACCTTTGCAGCCATTCCAACTTGTACAGAAACAGGACCAGATGATGCCCCTAAAGGTACTTTCGTTATCAAAGATGTTGTTGTACCGCCTGTTACCACAGCTTCAATATCGCCAAAAAACACTTTGTTTTCGGCCGTAACTGCACTAAAATTGGCACCTACGATGGTTACAGCTGTACCAGCAGCACCTTCCGTAATACTAAGAGAAGTTATCGTTGCCGGGGGGGTTACCTTTTCATCATCATCACTACAGCCAACAACAGCAACGGTAAAGGCTACACATACAAGCATAATAGCCAAGGAAGAATTAATAAATAATTTGTTTTTCATAATGTTTAATTGATTTTTCATGGTGTTCAAATTTTAATTATAAACTGTGATTATTTTGATAAGTTATTTGGTATTAACAAGAGGGTAGCCGAAATTGAATTTAATTAACAATCAAACTTACAAGTCCTAATTAAGGCACTTATACAGTCCCCACACCCGCACAAACAGGGCAATACTTCCTCCCTCATTTCCACGGAACTACCTGTTCCGAACTCGATTCGGAAGACTCTTAGCTCAAAGCTAAAAGCCTTTCCGCAGGCAGGTGGAGAACTATTTAGTTGGTGCTATAAATTGAAAGCTTTAATATTCCAGTTTGTCAATTTCGGATAGCTTTATTTTAAAAGCCACATTAACGTAATCCAGCTATCAGCTCCTTGTCTAACAACAGCTGCTTCATAGTTTTTAGTGTTAAATTCGCGTTCATCTACAGGGTATCTGAGTCGCATTGGAGGAATCCTATCGTTTGCTGTTGATGAATCAAAATTTAATGCAGGAAGTTTAGTCCGTCTCCACGAAAAATAACTCTCCACATCTAAATAAAGCGCCAGCCACTTTTGTGTTGCAATCAGTTCCAGTTTTTTACTTTGCGATCCAGTATACAGAACACCATCCTGTGTCAAGTAAGTAGCATCCCAACTTGACATGGCTTCCAGCTCACTGGCTCCTTGCTCAATTCCAACTTCCAAACGCCCTTTTTGATAATTATATGATGCCTCAATACCTTTTTCATAGTATTGCTGTGCCATAGTACTTCCTCCATTGATCCAACCTTTTTCTGCGGCCTCGGCCAACAAAAACTGTAGTTCCGCAAAACTCATCCATACCGTTTGTATTGCATAATTGGTTCTTGACTCAAAGATTAATTGGGATGTTTTTGAAGCATCACCTGACGGGGTCTTTGTGGTTCCGGAAGGAATCCCAACGTAATCACCACTTGTAGGTATCTCGGCTTTAGCGGCATAAATCTTTATTCTTTCATCGCTAAACTCTAAAAGCTTGTCGATAAAATCCTTGCCCATATGCACATCGTTTAAAAAGAACAAACCGTGTTTGCTTCTGGGGTAATAACTTTCGTGGTTAAAGGTAAATGCCGGTTGATCGTTGTTGCTTTCCATTAATGGATAAGTAGCAGGGTCATTCAACATTTTTTGTAATTCTGCTGAAGGATCTACCTGCTTAGACATAGCAATCATAACTCTCACCTTGAGAGAATTAGCGAACTTCTTCCACTTCTGTATATCATTGCCCAATAAAAAATCACCTTGTAGAGCAAACGAACCTGTCCCTAAAAGTTGGTTGGCTTCATCCAAATCATTGAGTATACCATTAAAAATATCATCCTGGGTATCGTAGTGTGGCTGATTAGTGCCCAGGTATGCTTTCCCTGCCTCGGTATACGGTAAATCGCCGTATAACGATGAAGTCACATAATACATCCAGCTTTTTAACACCAAGCCAACACCTTTTTCATTCTCTTCACCAGGTTTGGCATTATTGATGATGTATTCCGCATTGGCCAGTTCATCATAGTGTTGTTCCCACCAATCCTCGTTCGCATCTCTTATCAATAAAAAATGATCCCAATGTTTAAGTGGATATTCGGTATAATTGACCATTTTGTTAGTTAAGTCAAAGGAGCTCACGGCATATTCGTGTGACAAATCCCTTTCAATCCCCATGATTAACCTGTTCACAGGCACTTCTGTTGGGCTATTGAGGTCTTTATTCACGTCCTCCAATTCATCTGAACAGGAAAAGAAACAGATGATAGGAACAACTAATATATATTTGAAATATTTCATGCGTTTTAAAATTAGTATCAAGACACAAGTATTAAGTATCAAGAATGGAGAACACAGAGGTTCCGAGCTTTAAATCTCCTAAACTAGTTCGGAGCAGGCTATCATTCTGTACGTTAATATTTAATCATGATAGTTTCATCTCATTATTTAATAAATCCTATGTTTCTCGTAATATCTTAGAACGAAACATTAAGTGTTAACCCATAAGTACGAGCGGTTGGATAAGTGTATCCTCCAGTGTATCCGGGAATTCCGCTATGGAATACATCAGCATCCTGGTTGGGCACATTATCCCAAACAAATAAGTTTCTTCCCACCAACGAAACCGAGGCCCGATCAATAAATACTTTATTTATCAAACCCTTAGGCAGTTCATAGGCTAAACTTAGCTCTCTTACTTTTATATAACTGGAGGAAAAGATATTATTGGTACTGATATCGCGCCAGTTGGTAATTAATTTGGCCTTTACATCGTCGCCTTTTATAACTACATCATTTGGTTTATAGGTACCATCAGAATTAACAATTACCCCATCTCCCAGGTAACCATTTATTCTCCAATCAGCTGTTTCTAAATTGAACCCACCACCATACATAATGTTGGTTGCGTTAGAATAAGTTACCCCTCCCTTACGCATATCCAGCACAAAGTTAAAGCTCAGGTTTCGGTAGCTTATGTTATTATTAATACCTACAATAAAATCAGGGTTAGCTTTACCTAAATATTCAATATCGTTTTTGCGGATTGGTGTACCTCCGGGTGAAAATACTTTTTGACCATAAAATTGACTTGTAGGATCCTCCACGGTTACTTGTTTATAACCATATACACCCATGATAGGCTTTCCTATTTTAGCCTTAATTTGTTCACCGCTATCACCATAACCGGCCAGTACATATTCATCTATGCCTTCAGCAAGGCTAATGACCTCATTTCTGTTGGCTGAGAAATTAATAGTGATATCCCAGTCCAGATTGGCATTCCTCACAGGACTGCCACGAAGGGTCATTTCAATACCGCTGTTTTTTATCTCTCCGGCATTGACATACTTACTGGTAAACCCACTTGATTGAGGTATTGTAAGCGGGATGATTTGATTGACTGTTGAAGTTGAATAATAGGTTGCCTCATAACTGATTCGGTTATTAAAGAAACTACTTTCCAGCCCAAATTCATATGATGTAGAAAGCTCCGGTTTTAAATCCGGGTTTTTCAGGCCATTGGCAACAGCAGAACCTTGGAATCCTTGATATTGTCCGTCTCCTGACATTGTTGTGATAAGATTATGCGCCCCGGTTCCTTTCCCTACTTGTGCACCTCCTGCCCTAAACTTTAATAATGATATCTGATCAGGAAGTGATAGTATCTCATTCATTAAAACACTGACGCTGGCAGATGGGTAGAAGTAGCTATTACTCTTCACAGGTAATGTACTTGACCATGAATTCCTTGCAGTCAAAGCAAGATATATCCTGTTTTTGTAATCTATATTGGCCAATGAAAGCAACGAATATTCTCTTTTCTTCCAGAAGTATTCTCCAACACCTGTGGCAATGGCCGAATTGTTTAAAGAGTATAATCCCGGAACAAGAAGCTCGTATGAACTGCCCGAAAGTGAATTACCTTCTGAATTGCTACGGTTAGCACCTGCGCTTACTTCCAGATTCCAATTATCGTCAAAGTTTTTATTATAGGTCAAAAGAAAGTCGGTGTTCGACACCCTGGTTTCTCCTTTTGAACGTGTAAGTCTTGGTAATTCAACGACAGCCCCAAAAGGATACATGTTGGTTGTGGTACTCATGGTTAAGTCATCTCCATGCCTAAGCATCAAAGAAAGACCACTCGTAATATTGTAGTTAAGCACCACATTACCAAAAAAACGGTCTCTGGCCAAGCTCGCTTTTACTTCATGGGCCAGAAAGTAAGGGTTGTTATGACCTGATCGCCAATTGATCTGATCAGTTCCTTCCAAACCTGGTTGCCAATAATCTTCCAATTGATCCATATATGCACCCGGCATCATCCACGACAATACATAGTTGATAGAAAAAGGTCCCCAATGCTGCCTTGGACGGTTGTCACTTGTTGTTTTTACATAGTTGAATGAAAAGTCCAAGGTTACTTTTTCTGACAATTCTGCATTAAAGCTTGCTGCCAGGCTTCGTCTTTTTAAATCAGTACCGGGTTGCATACCCTGTTGGTTCATGTCTCCAATTGAGAATCTAGAGGTTACATTTTCACCCGAAGATGAAATTGCTATCTGATTATAAACTGTTTGCCCAGCTTCAAAAAATTCTTCATAATTATTTTTTCCCGAAGAAACAAAAGGTAGCTTTTGCGCATCACCCTTGTTTAGGATACCTGTATCACCAGCCCTGTAACCATTTTCGGTTGGAGAGAACCACCATTCGATTTGTTTGTTAGGATCATATTTTTCACTGGACCATGTTTCATCACGTGGTGCAGGGTTATAGTTACCTGAAACAGGATCATATAACCATCTGGTATTGCCCTCTCCAATCGCATATTCATATTGATAGGTATCAGGATATGTCAGCAGACTTTCAAACATTAATGATGAGTTGTATTCTACTGAAAATGCTTTATCCTTACTTCCTTTTTTAGTCGTAATCAACAGAACACCATTACCCGCATCAGGACCGTACAATGCCGCTGCTGCGGCCCCCTTTAGCACACTGATAGATTCAATGTCGTTACTGTTAAAATCGGAAAAACCATTTCCCCAATCAATACCACTGGCATTGGAGCCTTCCGTATTAATTGGCACACCATCCACCACAATCAATGCCTGATTACCACCAATGCCCAAAGAACTTTCACCTCGTAAAACAACACGCGATGAACCTCCAATGGTTGCGGCAGTGTTAATTTGCAGTCCGGCCACTTTACCTGAAAGCTTGGATGCCAGATCCGGTGATTCGGCTTTTTTAAGGTCTTCCGTTCCAACGGTTTGTGTGGCATAACCTAGCGCTTTTTTCTCTCTTTTAATACCTAGGGCTGTCACCACCACTTCGTCCAAACCCAACGATTCATCTTTCAGGAAAATATTAATCACAGATCGGCCATCAATATTGATTTCCTGTGTAACAAATCCGATAAATGAAAATACGATTACACCTTTCGAATCGTTAATTCCTATTTCATAATTACCATCGATACCTGTTATCACTCCATGCTGGGGATTGCTTTTTTGATATACATTAACTCCAGGCAAGGGATCTCCATTGTCATCAGTAACAACACCCTTTATCTTTCTGATATCCTGTTGGTTTGTTGAATCTTCTGGATACGCATTGGTTATAACTATGGTATTATCAACGATCTGGTATTGAATGTTAGCTCCTTTAAAAAGATCGTCTAAAAGTTCTTTGATAGTCGCATCCTTCTTGTTAATGTCATACTTTTGATTTAGATCAATTTCTTCAGCTTGAAGAATAAATCCCAACCCAATTAACGTTTCAACTTCCTCGAGTACCTGGATAATGTTGGCCTCTTTTATTTGAAGTGACAATTTAGATTGCTGACTGAATGTTTTGGCTGATACTGTCATTAAAGACATTAGCATCATTACAAATGTCATTTTCATGTACATAATCATTTTTCGTTGCCAAGAATTGTGAAATTCTGGCAAACCCGTAGTTTTTTTCATAAATTTGTATTCTAGATGTTGAACTTTGAAGCAGTTCTCGGGAAAAGATCTATGCTTCATTAATATCTTATTTTCGGGATTGGTTGCAGCCAGTCCCGATTTTTTTTATGCTATTAAAGCTCTGTTTCCATAGGCATAATCTGTTTTAATTATTCAAATCAAGCTCTACTGTTTTAATAACCCCTTCTTCTTTTTTTGCTACAAACTTAAAATCTGATCCCCTTGACAGGATTCTAAGAATAGAATTGGCAGAAAGCGAACGGTTCACATGAAAGAACAATTTCTTGTTCTTAAGCGTTTCATTTTTCCAGCTAATTTCAAAATCGTACCAAAGGCTCAGTTCCTTCATAATATCTTCCAGGGTCTCATCCTGAAATTCAAATCGGTTTTCCATCCAGGCAGATATTTGTTTCGTTTTTGCGGCAGCCACAACAACCTGGTTATCTTTTCTGCTAACAGATGCCAGTTGTCCGGGAACAAGCGATGCTTTAGTATCTTTATCAACCACTATATCTACAGTACCCTCGAACAAGGTTGTTATAATAGAATTATACCCTTCATAAGCTTTAACATTAAATGCGGTACCTACATCAATAATCTCCAAGTCTCCAAAATCAATAACAAACGGATTTTCCTCATCATGATTGATATCGAAATAAGCCTCCCCCTCCAGGGTAACCCTACGTTCGTTGTTTTTAGCACTCTCGTGATATACTAATTCTGTACCTGCATTCAGTTTTACCCGCGAACCATCCGGAAGCACCACGGATGCCATGCTCCTATGTTCAGAATTAAACACATATTTCACATCTTCATGCCCAGAATTCAATAAATACCCTATTATACCAGCTGCACCTATTAATAATACGATTGCTGCAACTTGCCTGAACCAATTGATGTTTAATCTCTTCTGCTTGCTACTGTTGACTTTGTTCCATATTAGTTCAAAATCTCCTTCATGCTCCTTTTTTGACAAGACAGGTTGAATTGATGTTTTTACCCAAAGGTTTTTTTGCTCATAATACAACTCTCGCAATTCCTCATCTTCTTTCAGTTTTTTATAAAAAGCAATTTTCTCCTTTTCGGATAATTGCCCTTTTAAAACTGCTTGTATCTGTGTTAAAATATCCATTTCTTATTTATTTGGATTATCCTCTTTTTGGACAACCTCTATTAACTAAACAATCGGGGGCAGTCCACCCCTAATAAAAACTTTAAATTTTATAATTTTTTTTGCACCCCAACACATAACTTACTGATATAATGCAATTTAAAACAGCTTTTTATTTGATAGTCAAAGTGGTATAATTTAGGGCCTGCTGTTTCAATAGGTTTGTAGCCGTAACTTGTTGATAACTAAGTTCGAATGTTAATAAAATGGTTCGTTTTTATTGGCATAAATGCATGGTTTTGATTAAATTATAGTCAAAACCCTTGCAGTTATGATCAAATACACAGCTCAAAACCAGTTGACTTTAGAATTATTTAAGCATCCGTTCGAAACAGAACTGGACAGGAAAAACAGGTGGGTGATCCTTGCCGAACTGATACCTTGGGACGACCTGGCCAATGTATATTGCAGCAAGCTCGATGCCACGTCAGGGCGCAAAAGCGTTGATGTAAGGACGGTTATCGCCGCCCTCATTATCAAACATAAGCTGAGGCTCGACGACAGGGGAACCATCGACATGATCTCGGAGAACCTCTATATGCAATATTTCTGTGGGTTAAAAGCGTTTGCGACCGGGGCTGTATTCGATGCGAGCCTTTTCGTTGACATCCGCAAAAGAATGGGGGGCGAAGAGTTTGATGCGTTTAACAAAATAGTCATCGATGCATCGGAAAACCTGAAGCCCCACCAATCGAGGATAAAAAGAAAAGGAGGAGACAACAACCAAAACAAGGGAACCCTGAAAGTGGACGCAACCGTTGCCGATCAGGAAATATCCTATCCGACAGATCTGAAGCTGTTGAACGGGTGCCGGGAAAACCTGGAGCGGATAATCGACCTATTGTACAATGCAAAGGCCGACGCGACCAAACCAAGAACATACAAGCGGGTGGCCAGGAAGTCCTATCTGGACATTGCCAAGAAAAAAAACAAGACCCAAAAGGCAATACGAAAGGGGGTAAAGCAACAGCTTCAGTTTGTGTCCCGTGATATAAAGGCCGTGGATGGCCTCTTGGACAAACCGGCCCGTGAGGCCAGGTTAAAGAAAAGAGACAGGCAGATACTGGAAACGATACGTCAAGTCTACAAACAGCAAAAAGAAATGTACGACAACAAAACGCACAAGTGCGAAAAGCGGATCGTGAACCTGTACCAGCCCCATGTCAGGCCGATAGTGCGGGGAAAGGACAAAGCCAGGACGGAGTCCGGTTCGAAAATAAACATCAGCGAGGTAAACGGTTTTTGCAGGGTCGACAGGTTCAGCTGGGAAGCTTTCAACGAAGGTGGCGATGTTAAGCTACAGGTCGAAAACTACAAAATACAGTACGGTCGCTATCCTCTGTATTTTCTTGGCGACGGTATTTATCTGACCCGGGAAAACAGGAAATATTTGAAATCCAATGGGATAAAGATTGTCGGTAAACCATTGGGACGTCCCCCGAAAACAAAGGAAAGCCCATCGGAAAAATATTACAAAAAGAAAAAGGGCGCAGAAAGAAATCATGTGGAAGGAAAGTTCGGGCAAGGGAAAAGGGGCTATGGGCTGAACAATATAAAAGCAAGGTTGGAACAAACATCCGAATCGTGGGTGAATGCCATATTTTTTGTCATGAACCTTACCAAATTAATGCAGGTCGCTTTGAAATACAAAACTTCTTTTTGTCTTGTTTTGAAAATAGCACATAAATCGATTTTAGAAACAATGAGCTTGCGGATTTCTATAGCCCAACAATATTATGTCCGAAATTCCACAATGTCGCCGGGCTAGAAAATCAGCAAACTCTAATTTACCAACCATAATAGTTCGTTGGCTTTTAGCTATTTGTTATTAGCTTACTTTACAAATCACTTAAACCTGCATTATGTATTAGAAAATACAGGTTAAAACCAACCCATCACGCACACAATATCCCTGTGTAAACACCATACAATATGGTTCTTACAAAGATTCACAACTGATATACTGATACTGAATAAATGATGATTCCTTTAAGAAAGTATATTTGATATGGAAAAAATAAGCGATAAATATGGACGCAGATCACTTTTGAGAAGTTTCAATGCTTTAGTCAGATGTGCTTCCACGGTCTTTTCCGTAATCTGCAATTTTTGAGCAATTTCTTTATTCATCAAATACTCGAAACGGCTCATTTTAAAAACCGTACGACAATTACCTGGCAAATGCCCAACTGCTTCTTCAATAATATTTTTAAGCTCACTAAATTCAACAGAGTCAAAACCCAGCCGCGACATGGATTCATACTGATAATGCATCTCCATCCACTTCAAATCCTCTCGACTTCGAAGAATAAACTCTTGCTTTTTAAGATAATTGAGAGAATTGTTTTTAACAATGGTATATAAAAAATTTTTTAGGTTTGTATTATCCAATATAGTAGTCCTGTTTTCCCATAACTTAATAAAGGCATTTTGAACCGCTTCTTTAGCTTCCTCCCTATCGCTTACATATTGTATACTTATACTTAACAGCATCTCATAATATTCTTCATAAATCTCTTTAAAAGCCTTCTTACTTTCAGCTTTTAATTGAATTACTAATCTTCTATTTTTATACTGTCTAACACTATTGTCAACACTTCCCACTTATCTCAAATATTTTTAGATTATAGAATTAGCTTCTTAGCATGATTAACACATGATCAAAATTATAAATTATAATTAACAATTAATAACATTTTTATAAAACTTAAAGGTTTTAGCATATTGATGGAGTACCACAATATCCCTCCATGATATAAAATTGTCCATGACATGTAGATAATCTGTATTGCTCCATACAGAATTTCCTAAAAACTTCTGCTGATATTACGTAAAAGCTCTGTCAATTCAAGCATGCTTATCAGATGTATTCTCACAAGTGATGCGACCACAGAAAAAGCCTTCTTGGTTTGTACCTTCTTTGAACCACAGTCATCAAAAGCTGGGCTATTAGGGTACACCATACTTGTGTGTGTATAGCATTCTCATTTTCGCTATAGAAGTAGTGGAGTTGAAAGTTTTGCTTCATCTTTTTGAACAAGTTCAATGCCCCAACGTTTCTTGTATAGGAAAGCTACTTCTTCCGCTGTGATCTCAAAATTGTTGGTTAAGAACTCATAGTAGCGGATCTGCTCATCTTGATAAGCTACTTTTCTTAGCCTTAACAACTTCTTGTTTTTATACTGTTTGCCGCCATCCTCATTCTTTGGATAGTATTCCAGCTCTATTGTCTGATCTTTTAGGACTTTAGCAACACCTTTCTTTCGATAACCTGTTTTATGTGTCTCGATAACTGTAAAAACAGCATTCTTTTTTATGCGGGTGACAAAATAAACTTGTTGGTCAGTCCACAATGCAAACTGGTGATAATTGTTGTATGCCTTGTCGAAAACAATCATACTGTGAGATATCAGTTCCAAACTCTTGAGAAAGTTTTTGTCGTGCACCTTAGCTGCTGTAACCTTTACAAACCTACCGACGGATTGCACGGCATCAATAAGCATATGTTCTTTAAGTCCGCCTTTCTTTTTGCCATCCCCTTTAGGATTGCGTCCTACACCTTTAAGTACATCACTAAAAAAACGAATGGTTGTAGAATCAATCAAAAGCACTTCTTTGAAGGTCAGACCATAAGATCGGCTGTCCGACAAAAATGTTTGGTATTTCTTAACCAATTCGAAATATAATGATTCAAAAAATTGGTTGTCACGATTGCGTAATCCATCTCCAGCTGTACTCTTGGCAGGCGCCTTATCAAGACCCAAGTGGTTTAACTTTCCACCTAAAGCCCGCAGTCCTTCACAGATTTCCGTTATTGAATCACATCGGCTGAAAATCCCAAACAACATAGTAATAATATGTGTTATGGTCTTGAAAGCTTTGTAGTAACGGTCACTATTGTGATGCCTGATTAGCGATGATATGTCTACGACTTTTAGCAAATCCATTATCTGTTTGAATATCGGCTGACCGACAAAATTTATTTCGTTATTTTTACCCATATTGTAAAATGTTTCGCAAAATCAAATTACAACTTTGAGGGGAAACCTTAGGGGAGTACCCTCTTTTTTTTATTTAGTCGGTCACTAGTGATAGTATTTATAAAACAATCTACTTATTTTTATTATTGCAAAGCTTCTGAAGGTACATTTTCTAATGAGTCACAAACCCAATCAGCTTCATTTAGTTTCTCTTCAGGAAAGCTTGTTGTTAATGCCAGACATCTTGCACCTGATGATTTCCCTGCTTTAATGCCTGAAATAGCATCTTCTATAACCAGGCATTCGTGTGCCTGAAGACCCAGTTGCTTAGCTGCCAGAATGTAAATGTCGGGAAATGGCTTTTTACGTTCTACATCCTCCCCACTAATAATTGAGTCAAAAGTATTATCTGGTAACCCTATCTCCCTCAAGTTTATCATTATCTTTATCTTATCCGCACTACTTGCTAACGCAAGCTTTAAGCCATTCCTTTTACAGTCTTGAATAAACTTTATTGTTCCTGGCAAGGGTTTTAATTTTCCTGAGGTTATTTCATTATAAATAGCATAAGTTCTAGCCTTGTCTCTACTTATATCTACTCTAAAATTATTTATCTTACCAATACCTTTGATATAATTGTTTTCACCTGTACCAACAAAGGGTAAAGCATCTTCTGGTTTAATCTTGATACCATGTTCTTCAAACATGATTTTTGCAGCTTCAAAAATAAATTCTTCAGAGTCAACAATAACTCCATCCATGTCAAATAGAATTCCTTTCATCATTTTATTAAGTTAAGGATAAATAGTTTTAATCTTAAGTTTAAAAAACCAGAGTAAATAATACCAAACCTTTACTGATATACTACCCCGGCTTTATTGATCATAGGTGTAAATTCTTACTTATAATTTTAACACTAATTCACCGGATGGACCTTTATAGTCCTGTATCCATAAATAGCTATTACAATAAAACAAACAAACGGTAATATAAACGAGAAGTTGACTGCTGGCAGAAATCCTACTGTTCCTAAATCGATTAATGCTCCCTGTATAGGCGGCATTAATGCTCCTCCAACAATGGCCATAATCAAACCTGCTGCACCAAGGGTTACATCGTCGCCCAACCCATGCAGGGCAATTCCATAAATAGTTGGGAACATCAACGACATAAAAGCTGAGGTAGCAACCAAACAATATAATCCTGCCATTCCTTCCATTAAAATTACTCCCGATGTGGTCAGCATTCCTCCTAAAGCAAAAATGGTCAACATTAACCGGGGATTTAGATATTTCATTAAACCTGTACTTATAAAACGACTACTTACAAATAGAGCCATGGCCACTATATTGTAGTTTTGTGCTGTCGATTTGCTGATTCCCAGATTATCGGCATACTGGATAATAAAGGTCCAACAGGTTATTTGTGCTGCCATATAAAACACTTGCGCAATAACCCCTTCACGATATTTTTTGTTGTTTAACAATCGTTTTATCGATTGCCATGGATGAACGGAATGATCGACATTTTTGTTTTCAGGCATTTTTAATAACAGGATGACAACAAACATTACCAATACCACAAAACCCAACATTACATATGGATCGCGGATAACAGCCAAATCGTGCGTTCGTATAGCTGCCTTTTCTGAAATTCCTAAGGTATCAAAGATTAAATTCCCTGCCCCATCACGAACATCAGATTGCAATGATGCCAAAATTACCTTAGAAGCCACAAACATACCCGCAATAGAGCCCAGGGGATTAAACGATTGTGCCAGGTTTAAACGGCGCGTAGCAGTTGCTTCATCGCCCATTGAAAGGATATACGGATTGGCTGTGGTTTCTAAAAATGCCAATCCAAAAGTCAATATGTACAACGACCCCAAAAAGAATCCGAACATTTCGAATTGTGCTGCAGGATAAAACAACAATGCACCGACCGCATACAGAATCAGTCCCATTAATATCCCCTTTTTATAGCTATACTTTTTAATAAAAAGTGCAGCCGGAATAGCCATGGTTCCATAGCCTCCATAAAAGGCAAACTGTATTAACGAAGCCTTAGCATTACTTATCTCCATCACGGTTTTAAAGGCTGCAACCATGGGATTAGTAATATCGTTAGCAAAACCCCACAGGGCAAATAGTCCGGTAATCACAACAAAAGGTAACAACACCTCTTTTGATACCACTTTTTCTTTTGTTACAGATTTATTTTCCATTTTATTAAAATACTTTTTCGATTTCTTCGATAGTTACTCCTAACAAGTTTTTTGATATTTTGCTTAAAGATTCCACAGTTCCCTGAAAATGATAGGTTCTTTGTGTATGGGTATATGATTCGTTTACTTGCAATGCCAGGGCGGGCGATGAAGTTTCTATTTCGTAAAAAGGCCCCATCTGCGAACCATCATCCAACGGGCCATCATTATAGGAGTTGATAGCATCTCCCGAATAAGGGTTGTCCTGTAATTCCCATGCAGAATTTACGTATTCGAACTTGTCTTCCGGCAGAATACATTCAACGATAGTTAATGTTTTGTTGGCTGCATCGTAACTTCCGCAAAAACGGCCTGCCCTTTTAGGTGATATACCTATTTTGCCCCGGCTTTTTCCATCTGCCTTAAAAAACACCTTATCACCAAGCACTTTTAAGCGATCATCACTAATCTTCCCAAAGTAATCGTCGTTGACTTTTTTGCCCAACATGTCTTCTTCACCATTTTTCACCGGGATAACCACGGTTACTTCAGGCGAAGGGGTCATCATGCCCAACATCCAGATAGACAACAGTCCTGTTTCTTTTTTCCAGTCTTCATTACCGGTATTGGTTACTTTATTTTTCGATTCATAACCCACAACGTTAACTTCCGGCAACTCCAAATCCAGGGTTCTAGCTATTGATGCTGCATCAAAAAGAGTAATTTCTCTGTTTACTTTTAAATGAAAGTCAAAACCTGAATAATTTTGCAATGCCATTTCTTTTTGAAAAGACACATGGTTTTCTGTTTGTTCTACAATTTTATAGATATCGGTATCAATCCCTTTAGGTACATACCAGTTTTTGATAGCAAACTCACTCCCTTTTTTAAAATACAGGGAATATTGTCCACCTTCGGGACCAAGCCAAAAACGCTCTTCACCACCAAAAGGGTTAAAGTGTTCATCTATCTCTTTCGATAAGATTAAATCATAATTAATCCATCCAAAACTAAAACCTTTATCTCCCTGGCACGATGATGTCATCACCCTGCCCTGAAAGGCAGGAATGGTCACCAGGCTGGATTCACCATTTTTTAATTCTATAATTTCATAAAACCCGTCCAGGAAAGTTTTATCATAACCATACGTTCCTTTAGGAAAATTATCTTTTTTCATTTTTTTTGTGTTAACACAAGATATGGATACCATACAGATAGCTGCAAACACCGCATACAACAAAAACTTGTATTCTTTAACTGACATAGATTTTTTCTTCATAACTCTTAGTTCTAAATTAATCCTGATTCGAATCAGATAGGTGCCGCCTGTCCTATTTTTACCTTAACTGCGGCACCTATCTTCAACCAAAAGCAATTCTTGTTATACTATTTGCTCAATTGCATTTTCGTATTATCCTCTCCGCCATTAAGAACATACAATAATGGTATCGGACGGTCGATTCCTTCACGCCCGTATTCCATTTTTTGCCAGGGTGTAGCCGACAGCACATTGGTCATATCCATCCAGAATTGTAAACGAGCCGTTGGTAATCCCCATATCAGGTGCAAGTGGTTTGCAGGCACATAATGTTTAAACTCGTACATACTGGCGTGTTTGGATGTAAACAAGGTATGCGGCCACACATAATCGGACTTGCGCATTACCGCCTCGGCCAAATCATGCGGTAACTCAACGGTTTCCGCTTCGTCCCAAAGCATTGAGAACATACCCGACACAGCTGAATAAGCCAAACGTCCGGCAATACCTTCTATCCCTCCCGGAGACAGGAACTGTACCGAATTCCCTCCTCCGGGGAAATACTCGTCGTTTGCCTGGTAGAAAGAAACTTTTTTCATTAACTCTGCAGGTGCTGTTCCCGGCATTCCTGCCCAGTCGAAGGATGCAGAACCCGAGTTGTTTCCATCCACAAATCCTTTTTGCAACCAATTCTCATCACCTTTCAGCTCCACATTGTTTTGTTTGGCCAGCTCCTTAATCTCGTCCGATTCCCATACTTTTCTGAAATCCATAAACAACGGTGCATTGCCTCCAGATAAGCTCGACATAAACAACATACTCAGCAAGGCCTGAACATCGGCCTCGGTAGCAAAAGGCTGTGGCAGTTTAGGTCCATTATGGTCGAACGATGAATTGAATAATGATTCCATCACATCGGCTACCGGAAGTGGAATTCCTCTGAAATCAGAACCCCATTCCAACTGACTCATAAATCCGCCTCCTACGGCATCATATTCCTTCATTAGGTCGCTTACAATCAGGTACATGGCCAGGCTGGCATTAAACTTATCTTCCTGCTCCTTTGTATGGATATCCTGTCTTTCCTTTGTACATTCATCAATCCACTTCCTTAATCGTTTTAGCTCTTTTTCGTCATATGATTTCTTAGTCAGCATATCGGCCAGCAATTTCATATCGAGCCGTGTGATTTCGATACCGAAAGTATTACGCGTAGCCAAAACATGAGCCAATGCTGTCTCCATTCCCATGGAATCGTGACCAAATACCAAAACTCGTTTTCCTTTTAATCCTTGTGTTACAGCAGCAGCGTAACACCAGTCGATTAAATCGCTTATCGTTTTTGGCGAGATAGCCGGTTCCTGACCATCGTCTTCCCATTTCCCTACGTTGATATGCATCAGCCTTCCAGTTTGTGCAAATGCACCCGAAGCCGCATGAGTCAGCACCACTCCCGGTTTTGTGGCCGAGTTACCGCAAGTAAGGTTCAACGGTGTATTCGTAGGGAAATGAGCCGTTAACGACATCACCGATGGCTGAGGAAAAGCCCAGGTATCTGGTACCCCGACCAAAATATTTACACCTGCATCCTTAAACTGACGTGCTACAAAGTCAGCTTGTTTTTCGCCGTCTACCAATGTTTCGGAATAAACTACATCTACTTCCCCACTAAATGGCAGCGTTACTTTTCCAGCCAATTCTTCTGCAACTTTTTTAATGATACACTGACACCTTTTTCTCGAATCAGCATCAATACGAGGGTCACCTGTTGCAAACACGCCTATTACGGGAGCCCCAATTTTATTGTTTATTTGTCCATCTAATTTTTTCGCTTCCATGACTAAGTTGTTTTTAAAATTATAGATAAGAGATAATAGACATTCGACTATCTATATCATCAATCTCGTTTTCAATGTTTACTTGTATCTTTTTTTATTTGAATAAGTTCTTTCATCACAGGGTATAAATCTGTCGATTCGCCTTCCACACCAAAGGCATCGTGCAACTGACAAAATATTTTATAAAGCTTGTTGTATACCAACTTAGCTTTCGAATCCGGTTTATAATATTCTTCCTCCAGCTGACAAACCCTGTCCTGTACTTCTTCAATCGATTTAAAGCCGTCATTTTCTTTCATGGCTGCATACGCTCCAAAAATAGCAGCACCCAAGGCTACTGTTTCAAGGTTTTTGGAAATATAGATAGGACGTTGCAGCACATCGGCATATATTTGCATAAACAGAGCGTTTTTGCGGGTAATACCTCCACAAGCCACAATTTTTTCTACCGACACACCATATTTTCCAATCTGGTCTAAAATACGACGTGCACCATATGCAGTAGCTTCTATTAAAGCGCGATAAACCCCGGCCTGCGTTGTCAACAGCGACTGTCCCACAATCATTCCTGATAGATTGGCATCCCCCAGGATATTGCGGTTACCATTATTCCAGTCTAAAGCAAGCAAGCCACTTTCGCCAGCCTGAAGTTTTTGAGCTTCTTCGGTTAATGTCCCATGAAGGCTTCCATTGTCCTTCAATACTTTTGTAATATACCAGTTCAACAAATCGCCTACAGCACTCTGACCACCTTCGATACCCCATGAACCAGGCAATACCGACTCTTCCGCAATTCCGGAAACACCCTGGATATATTCCATATTTTTGTCTAATGGCTGTACCATAACATCGCAGGTAGAAGTACCAATAATTTTAACCATGGTTCCTTCCTGTACCCCTGCTCCTATTGCACCCACATGGGCATCAATAGAGCCCGCTGCAATGGGAATCCCTGCCGGAAGTCCAATTTTACCGGCCCATTCTGAACTTAGTGTTCCAATTATGGTCTCCACAGATTCTACTTTAGTACCAAAGGTATTTGCAATGCGGTTCAACCTTGGATCCAGGTCGTTCCAAAAGTCCTCTTTAGGGATTCCGTCCCATCTTTTAGAATGCAGACATTTATGACCGGCTGCACATTTATTTCGTGTTAACTGTTCAATATCTTTTATTCCGCATAGTACCATTGGTACGTAATCAGACAGTTCAACCCATGTATAAGAGGCATCGAACACCTCTACATCCTCATTAAGGCAATGCCATATTTTAGCCCAGTACCACTCCGAAGAATAATCGCCTCCGCACATCTCAAGGAATTCAGGATGTTTTTTTGCTGCCACAGCGGTGATATCTGCTGCTTCTTTAAATGATGTATGGTCTTTCCACATCCATGCCTGGGCATTCAGGTTACCCTTAAACCTTTCTTCAAAAGCTAAAGGAGTTAGAAATTGATTGACCGGTATAGGTGTTGATGCTGTAGCATCCACACCTATACCTACTATACTGTTTAAATCTACTCCTTTCTCATTAGCATGAAAAACAGCAGATTTTGCTGCTGTTTCGAGGCTGTACAAAAAATCACCCGGATACTGTCGCGCCAGATGCTGGTTTGTAGAATCCGTCATCACACCATCTGTTCCGGAAGGGTATTCGCATGACCCCTCTCCCACAACTTCTCCTGTTAATACATTTAATATGATTACCCTGCATGCTGCAGAACCGTAATCAAAACCCATTGAAAATATCTGCTTTTTCATCTCATTATAATTTTAACTTTAAAATGTATTCGATGTAACTCCCATACAATGCCTCTCCTGTGCGAGAATCATTTCTCATGGGTCGTTTCATATTTTACAAATTAAACTTATGCTTAATCGTTTTAGCTTTAAATTAAAAAAATATCTGCCTCCCTATCCACTTGAACCCCTGATGATAAATTGGGTACCCAATTCTATCTGCTGAAACTCCCCATGTTCTTTCTTATCTACGTTAATATCATGAACCAAAAGGTCTACTACTTTCCTGCTCAACTCTTGTATGGGTTGAGCAATTGCAGACACCCCAGGTTCAGTAAGACTAAAATGCTCAGGATCATCAAAACAAGCAATAGCAATATCGTCAGGTATTTTCTTTTGTAATCTTTTCAGCACTTGTATACCTTGTATGCCTAATATATTCGAGGGAAAAAATATGGCATCAATGTCAGGATTTTCACTTATCAAATCGCTTATTTTAATTTGCATATCTTCATGAAACAAAGAATACTGAACTTCCTTATATAAGGAAGTTTTAAAAGAAACACCTGCTTCCCTTAATGCTGCCTTATATCCTTCGAAACGTTGTTTCATATGCCACATTCCTGAAGAAATATCGACATATCCAACAGTCCTTGCCCCCATTTTTATTAAATGGCTTACAGCACTGTAGGCTCCTTCTTTGTTCTTAACAACTACCCTGTGGCATTTTATTTTCGGGAAAAATCTATCAATCAATACAAAGGGAATATTGTTCTTTTTCAAAGACAAAATCTGGTTCTCTGATTTTTCTGTAGGGGCTATTATAAGTCCATCAACCTGCCTGTCAATCATTACTTTTATCAAACTGTCTGATTTTTCCGGATTCTCATCTGAAGAGCAAAACATAACATAAAAACCGTGTTGTCCTGCATAATCCTCCACCGCCCTGGCCACCTTACCAAAGAAAGGGTTGGCAATGTCAGCAACAATTAAACCTATGGTATTGGAGCGACCAGTCTTTAAACCACGTGCAAATTGATTGGGACGATAATTTAGCTCTGCCGCCTTATCCATGACTTTTTGCGACATCTCTTCACTAATCCTGTTCTGACGGGCTTTGCCATTTATTACCATGGAAACCAGCCCTGTGGAAACACCCAATTCTTTTGCTATATCGCTTAATGTTGCTTTTTTCATTTAATTTCAAGACAATGTTTCATATCGAATCAAAAACAATTAACCACAAAGCTAAAACAATTAAGCATATTTGCAAAAACACAATACTAATTTATATTCCCTTTAATTCTACTTTAACAGATTTAACTTTTTAAATAACAGTAATCTATGTCCCTTTGTCTTCTTTCGTGTCGTTGTTGTAATTTCCCCAACATCATTTCGTCTGTCATTTCACGATAAAATTTATAGACCATAAAATCCATGATGTCTCTGGCGGAAAGCAAAGGGACTTCATCTTGGTTCAACAGCTTTTCCTTCAGCATAAAACTGCCCACCAGCATATTGAGCGCAACTTGATGATGCCAGGATTTCCATTTCCTGGTCTGGAAGTGGTCCATGCCCAATATTTGTTTTTGTTCCTTGAAGCTGTGCTCGATGAAAAATCGCTGTGCTTGCATATAGGCCAACGCCTGTTCGGTATATTGTGCAAGATCGGCATTGGTAAAGGAATATTTTATTTCTGTTCCGTCCCTGGTTTCCCTTTTCGATATCACCAACAATCTTTTTTCTACCGAATCTGCGGTCTTGTCCCAGATATAGACAACCGCGAAGTGGAACAGCCCCTTGAGTTTCCCTTTTGCGGAGTCGCGTATGTTCAGTTTCTGCCAGTCGTTGGGGCTCAAGGTTTTTATGTAATCATTGGCATTGATTGCCGGTGTGCTCGCCTTTAGGTTTTTCGGTGCACGGCCCCGGGTGCTTTTGCGTTCGGGGATATACAGTTCCGGTTTTTCCAAATAGATTTTTTGGTCGGAATGGATGTCGAGCATGTATACCAGCCCCATATTTTCGATTGAGCGTGTAAAAGCAATGTCGTTGCCGTAAAGGCCGTCCCCTCCAACATAATCGAACGAAATCCCCATTTCAAGTTGGTGTTTTACTATATCGGTCGCCAGTTCGGGTTTGGTCTTGAACACCCTCTCTTCCCGGGGAATCCCTGCTGCCTCGCACCTGTGATGGTCCCCCCCCAGGATTTTGGCAAGTAAAGCCTGGTGTCCACCAATGACGCATACTTGTCGCTGCACAGACAACCAAAAACAGCTACTTGCGAATTGGCTGTCTTTCCAACGTTCCCGCAATACTGGTGACCCACACCCACACTTTTCTTGCCTTTCTTTACCCAACCACTTTCGTCAATGAGCAGTCCCAAAAAAAACAGTTTTTTAAGCATTAAAAGCATTGTCAATATATTGATATTTAGTATATTGTAGTCAAATAAAACAAGATAAGCGACGACACAATGGGTAAGTTACTACTCCGCAAGCAAAAACGAAATATAAGTAGTCTCTGCAAGTAAACCCGATATGTATTCACGCTCAACTGGTTAGTGTTGAAAACTAGTTAGAATCTTTATGGGT
>NZ_JBQTGI010000018.1:0-127773 GCF_052400645.1 Saccharicrinis sp. GN24d3 | reverse complement strand
ATTACAATTCCAGGTCCCCCGGTAATTTCGCTATTAAATCCTCTTTTTTCAATATCCTTCAGTACCGCTTGTTGATATGGCGCATTATTTATTCCAATATTAAATCCAATTGCTCCATTTTGCAATCCATACTTATATCCAAGTTTAAACTCATAAAACAAATTTGCTCCTCTAATTTTTATTGTTTCCGAATTTTGAGTTTGCCTGTCCTGTAATTTCAGTATACCAGGTGTCCATAAGCTACCTATCTCAAAAGAAGAGGACAGGTGGCCTTCTCCTTCTTGATGTATGTTTCGGATGTTATAATTCATACGACTATACAACAAATGATCGGCTCCTGATTGATATTGATAATTATAGTTGTTATCCGAACGGTTTAAATCTTCTAGCGAAGAGGCACATAGTTTATAACCAGCATCAAAATCCAGTTTACCAAAAGGTTTATATTTATAATAAACCCCCAGTATTAAAACGCCAAAATAATTTTTATCCTCCTCATTTTCGTAAAGATCATCGTCATCTGAATTAAATGCAGATTCAAGTGCAATTTTTATCAGGTTAGCGGGATCAATGCCCGCATTAACCCCAAAATAATGTTTTTGAGGTTTATTTTCCTGCGAAAAAAGCACATGGTTAGAAAGGAAAAAAAGGACAGTGGCACACAAAAACACCTTTTTCGTAATCATCAAAAATTCAGTTTAGTTTGGTTCTATTTCTTAATCAATAATTAAATCGGTTGCGAATTAGCAAAAAACAGACCATTGATTTTAATTATTATCTACTTTTGTGTAAAAGAATAGAACGATGCTCAATGTTTTAATTGTATATGCAGTAGAAGAAGAACGGGTACATGTAGATATGCCCCATTGTAAATTCCATTATTGCCGCACAGGAGTGGGAAAAGTGAATGCGGCAATAGCCGTTGAGAGAGGCATTGCCATACATAATCCCGATGTGGTAATAAATATTGGAACTGCCGGAACCGTAAATTACAAAATAGGTTCGGTACACTTATGCAAGAGATTTGTGGATAGGGATATGGAGAAATTAAGCCATTTTGGAGTTTCTTTTGAAGAAGATTTTACCGATGAGGTGGAAAAATGCGGCTTTTTTAATAGTTGGCTATTCGACAGTGTTTGTAATACCGGTGATACCTTTCTTACTTCTGCCGATGGCACGGGGGATATTTTCGATATGGAATCGTTTGCTGTTGCCCGTGTTTGCAGAATGCACAACCTCCCGTTTGTAGGTGTCAAATGTGTTACCGACGTTATTGGACAAAACTCCATAAAACACTGGGAAGAAAAATTGGCAGAAGCCCAAGCTATCCTCCAAAATTTCGTTGACAACAACCATCTATCAGTCTCGGAATATCACATAAGCAATGAGGCGCAACAACATATCGACCATTTAAAATTGGAAAGACATCCGGAAGGCGGATGGTTTAAAGAGGTTTACCGCTCAAGCATGGTCATACCTAATAATGGGTTAAATGATAGTTTTGAGGGGGATAGAAATGCGCTGACCTCCATCTATTACCTCTTGGCCAACGAGCAGTATTCAGCCTTTCATCGTATAAAATCACCTGAAACATGGTATTTTCACCAGGGAATGCCTTTGATCATCCATACGATAAACAATAATGGGCATTACAAGCATATTGAATTATCTGACCATATGAATGGCAGACTTCAATATACCGTGGAGCCCGGGGCTTGGTTTGCCGCAGAAATAAAAGAAGGCTACGGATATTCTCTCGTTAGTTGTGCTGTCGCCCCAGGTTTTGACTTTGCCGATTTTGAAATGGGCGAAGCGAACACATTGCAAGCTAAATTTCCAAATCACAAAAAGATAGTGGAAAGGCTTTCCAAATAATGACGCCTGACCTTTTTCAAAGTTTCACGCTTTGTACGAGGAATTAAACCATCAATCCTCGTTTACTTTTATCTCAAAGGTAACCGGGATAGCCATTTTGTATAAAGCCGAAACACCACAATATTGTTCTTCTGAAAGCTGAACGGCCCTTTCTAACTTATCCATAGGTAAGTCAGCACCTTTAAATTTAAAAATAACCTTCATCGTGTCATAATACTTGGGGTGCTCTTCCCTCATATTAGCTTCCACCATAATCTTTAAACCATCATATCGCACTCTCATCTTCTTTAGAATAGATACCACATCCATCCCTGTACAACCTGCCAGGGCCAACAGCATCAAAGGTTTGGGACGTGGCCCGGAGTCATTCCCTCCGTTTTCTTCGCCTGCATCAATTTTAATAGTGTGACCATTTACTTCAGACTGGAAGGTCATGTTTTCTATCCACTCAAGATCAATTGTAGTTTTCATCTCATTATCATTTAAATTTCACTTGCATTCCATGGAACTCGCTACGGTATGATTCTTTATATAAGAAACACTTTTAAAGCTTGTTTCATAGCTATATATTTAGATACGTGATTTTCAATAAATATACATCATTATTTATATATTTGTAGATAAATAAGCAAAATAACTGCACAAAATAAGAAATTGCTTTAACAAAAGTCTAAATAATAAAATTTAATGTATTCAACATTATAATAAAACATTAGCTTTATCGTGAATTAACATTATTTTTGCAGTCTGAAAAAAATTAAAACTTAAGGAATGAAGAATATTCAAAGTGTTCCATACAACGAGCCTGTGGATCTTCGTGCTTTTGATATATTTAAAGGATTATCTGAAGAAGAGGTTGAAAAGGTAAATCAATCGATGAGCAGTACCATCCATAAAAGGGGAAGTACTATTTACCATGAAGGCAGTAGAATTAACGGCACATTTTTAGTCGTTGATGGGATATTAAAGATCTTTAAAACTGGTTTTGACGGTAAGGAACAGATAATTCGATTTGCCAAAGGCGGAGACCTAATCGGATTTAGATCGGTGATTAGTGATGAGTTGGCCTGTAGCACGACAAAAGTGATTCAAGACACCATTCTTTGTTATTTCCCGGGAGAGGTATTGGCTTCTTTGTTAAAGTCCAATCCAAACTTCTCCATGTCGTTAATGAAACTAACCTGCAAAGAGCTTGGTGAGTCTAACAAATTTCTGACCGACATCGCGCAGAAAACAGTACGGGAAAGATTGGCCGAGGTGTTGTTGTTATTAATGGACACTTTTGAACTGGACCAGGACCACACCTTACAAATTTCACTAACCCGCGAAGAGTTAGCCAATATGGTAGGTACAGCTACAGAATCGGTTATCAGGTTGCTATCGGAATTTAAATCCGACAAATTGATTGAGCTTAACGGTAGAAAAATTAAGCTGCTTAACATTCCCAAGTTGATCAAGATAGGGAATGTTTACGTGTAGTATCTGCTGAAAATATACAAATGGCTGCCCCATAGAGCAGCCATTTTTTTCGTTCGTTTCTTATTTTCTAAGATATACTTTCAATGGGGGAATCTCCAAATCCTTACCTCCCCTCGAAGTTCCTTCAAAAACAACTCCTTTTGCGATTTCATCAGATATTAATTTACTGCCAAGTGCCGCTAATATTGCCGAACCCGTCGGGGTACAAAGTTCAATATCCACAGGCCCCATTGTATTGGCAATTTTGTATTTGTCCATAATTATCTTTGTGGCAGGTGCCGGAACCGCCATTTCTCCGTGCGAGAATTTAATCCTTCCCCCTCCTAACGAAACAGGCTTCACAATATCTGCCTCCACGGGTGCGCTTAACAACTGTAATCCTATAGCCGCTCCAATAATATCAATCAATATATCCTGAGCTTCATGTAACCACGCTTCCTCTTCGTGTTCGTGATGGTGATGATGGTGACCGGGGTGATCATGATGGTGGTCATGACTATGCCCATGGTGATGGTCTGTTAAAAAAGTATTTTCGGCATGAGCTTGTTTCTCAGCGGCAATAAGAACTTCAAGTACCTTTAATGCAAAATGGCAATACTCACCTTCAATCTTTAAATCCTCGCACAATTCTTTCAAAAGCAACCTGGCTTTTGAAGCCGCCAGGTGGCCATGATTATGGTTGATATCCATGATCAACCTGGTTGCATTGTCGTGAGTTTTTACGGTATTTATAGTTGATCTACCTATTTTATTTGCAGCAGTCAACATAGCTTCCACCATTTTCTGTTCATCCGCACCCGCTGAAATCAGCACAGCGGCAAACATATCGCCTGCCATTCCGCCAGTAGGATCTAATATTAATTTCATAGTTATAATTTTAATTGCAGTGAATATACAAATTTTGAAAACTACCGCTGCATTGAACACTTAATAACCTTATTATCCGATCTTATAATACCGACCTCCATATTTTTTTATTCACAAACAACCCTTAATCTCGCCGGCTCAAGTGCCATCAACCTCATTTTGCTCCGTTATGTTTGCTGTTTGTGTGGCGGTTTGTCATTGTAGATTATAATACTCAAAACTCGCCGATCATTACTCTCAGCCCTTTACGCTACGTCACTGGTTGTTGACCGCTGATTGTTTACTATTGACCTGTGACAAATTCGCTTTTGACTGATCTAGTCATGTGTCTTGGCCGATTCCGAAACTAGCCGGTTAATTTCATTGAGCTCCTTTTTACTCAAATACCGCCATTTACCAACAGGAGTATCTAATTTCACGTTCATTATCCTAACACGTTTGAGCTTTTTCACTTCGTAACCCAAATATTCGCTCATCCTTCTGATTTGGCGGTTAAGCCCCTGTGTTAGTACAATCCTAAACTCAAACTTCCCGGTCCGTTCCACAACACAGCTGCGAGTAACGGTATCCAAAATAGGAACACCGCTGCTCATCTTTCGCACAAAATCATCTGTAACAGGCTTGTCGACTTTAACGATATATTCTTTCTCATGATTATTTCGTGCCCGCAAAATTTTATTGACTATATCGCCATCGTTGGTAAGAAAAATCAAACCTTCACTTGGTTTGTCCAATCTACCAATTGGGAAAATCCGTTTCGGATAATGGATGTAATCGATAATATTATTTTTCTCCACACGTGTATCCGTAGTGCAAACAATACCCACAGGTTTATTAAATGCAATATAAACAAACTTGTCTTTAGGCTCCGAAATCAGTTTACCCTTAACCCTCACCTCATCGCCATCGCACACTTTCGTTCCCATCTCGGGCACTTTGCCGTTAATGGTTACTTTTCGGGCCTCGATCAACTTATCCGCCTCACGTCGCGAACAATACCCAACTTCGCTTAAATACTTGTTTATCCTTGTAGGCTCTTTCTTCGCCATGTTTTATTCGCTTGTGTAATTTGTAGACCACACAAAAGTAATACTATTTTGAATATCTGCTTTCCATATATGCCATACATGGGGAAATCGACATTAAAAGATAAATATCGCCAAAACGGAATTGTTGCCTATATAAAACTTGGTCCGCAAATCTGTCATCCGCAGGGTGATGACAAAGCACAGCTTGTCAAACGCTGGCCGAGAGCGTCACGAGTTGACATCGATAAAATTTTATTGCATAATATCTTACTTAGTAAAACTATACCCCGAGAGTGAAAAACAAAAGCCCTAATACCATGCCCGTGCATTTGACAGATTCAATAGTTTTTACAACCTTGTAGGTTTACGAATCATTATCAATATGTTCCAAACCATTGTTAAATTGCTATGAATATGGATAAACAAGAGATAAAACAACTTATCTTAAAACAAATATCTATTGTTGAGCGAAAGGTTGAATCGTTAAAAGAACTTACCCAAGCTGTTGCTCCCGATGACGCTATAGGTCGCATTAGCAGAATGGACGCCATTAACAACAAAAGCGTGAATGACGCTGCATTGCGTCAAACCGAGTCCAAACTAAAAAACCTGCAGTACGCGTTGGACCATATCAACGACCCTGATTTTGGAATTTGCACCGATTGCAAAGGAGCCATTCAAACCGGCCGGCTGGTATTAATGCCCGAAAGCAGAAAATGCATCAAATGTGCGCAAAAATAATATGGTCATTGGCATGTTGTCCATTAACTGTTTTAATATGTTGTAGAATACATTTTTCAACCCCGACATTTTGAGCAAATTGTTATAGTTTTGCAGCTCGACAATCGAATTAAAGAAAAATATCTCTAAATAATATAAAATGCAGTATAAAAGTGTAAGTGCAGAAGAAGCTGTAAAAGTAATTAAAACGGGAGACAGGGTCCATTTAAGCAGTGTGGCCGTAACACCCCACAAACTTATTAAGGCCATGGTTGAGCGTGGCCGCAAAAAGGAGTTTTACGACGTAAAAATCCAGCACATCCACATCGAAAACAAAGTAGACTTCGCCGATCCTGAGTTCGAAGGAGTTTTCGTTTCGGAGCAGTTTTTTGTAGGCGGAAACTTGCGTAAACAAACACAAGCAGGGTATGCCGACTACATCCCGGCTTTCCTGAGCGAGACGCAAAAACTAATCCGTGAAGGATATTTAAAAGTTAACGTAGCCATGGTGATGGTTTCTAAACCGGACAAGCATGGATTTGTTTCTTTAGGAACATCGGTAGATGCCACAAAAGCAGCTATAGAATGTGCCGATGTAGTTATTGCCTTGGTGAACCCTAACGTTCCACGTGCATGGGGCGACGCTATTTTCCACACGAACGAAATCGATTACTTTGTAGAAGACGACAGCCCGCTTTACACGCACGACATGGGTACACTTACCGATACTGATATCGCCATTGGTAAAAACGTAGCTGAACTTATCGAGGATGGCGCATGTCTTCAGATGGGTATCGGTGGTATTCCAAACGCAGTATTGGCTCAATTAGAAAATCACAAAGATTTAGGTGTACACACAGAGATGTTTGCTGACGGAATCCTTCCTTTGGTTGAAAAAGGAGTTGTAAACGGTAAGCGCAAGCAAATCGATCCAGGTAAAATGGTGGCTTCTTTCTTGATGGGTTCTCAGAAACTGTACGATTTTATCGACGACAACCCAATGGTTGCCATGATGGACGTTAAGCACACCAACAGCGTAAACGTTATCCGCCAGAACGATAAGGTAACCGCTATCAATTCCGCTTTGGCTATCGACATCACCGGTCAGGTTTGTGCCGACTCAATCGGAACAACACACTACTCGGGCGTAGGTGGACAAATCGACTTTATACGGGGAGCGGGCTACTCAAAAGGCGGTTTGCCAATCATTGCAATGCCATCGGTAACTGCAAAAGGATTGTCAAAAATCTCACCTATCTTGTTACCCGGTTCAGGTGTGGTTACCACTCGCGCCAACATGCACTGGTTTGTAACCGAGCACGGAGCTGTTAACCTATACGGAAAAACAATGCAGGAAAGAGCTAAGCTAATTATTTCCGTTGCGCACCCCGATCACCAGGAAGAACTAGACAAAGCTGCTTTCGATCGTTTTGGGCCACACTTCCATTACGTAAACAAGAATATCTAAGCTGACTTATTTGCCTTTTTTAATGGAGGCGAATATTAAAAGCTGGTCATCCCGACTAAGTTGAACTCAATTTCGTTTACAAATTTGATGATGAAACTTAATCTCGGTCGGAGTCGCAAAAAACTCCCGGAATTTTCCGGATTGTATATTCAAACGCTATTATATTTCAAGGGCCGTTCAATTGTGAACGGCTTTTTTATTGGCAACTAATTCATATCCATTATATTAAATTACACTCCATTGCGCCGGGTCTCAATTTTAACATAAATAAGCAATCCCGTAAAATTACCTTGGGCGTTCCCCTCCACAATCCAATCCTTCCTAAACATATGTAATCGGGACAGGCTTTCTGCTATTACTCAACGCCCTTTCCTTGTCCTTCTTTAAAGATCAAAATTTTTCGTGAATAAATCCTTATAATCACCCGTTAAATTTTGGCGTGGGGTAGCCGCGCCAATCCTTAACGCAACACTCCAACGCATGCATCATCCAGAGGCGTTATGTTAAAATAAAAGTAAGTACATACAAAATTTTACTTGACAATATCTCAATTTTTCGTATATTAATAAAGCCAAAACAACACAATTTATTATGACTATTGAAAATCCTTACTTTTATAAGTATCAGGCCAACGATTACTTAAAATTCAGCAAACGTCTGTTTCCTATCCTGGAACAGCTCGACGTGGAAAAACTGGGGTTAGCAAAGCCCATGTCAACGGCTCAAAAAGCTTTCTACAAACTTCAGGACAACATCCTGTCAAAAAAACATGCGGCCTGCAATTCGGGATTAGTGAATTCCGATGCAATCCGGAGCGACGCAATAGCAGGTATTAAAAACTATTTATTAGCATGCCAGAAAAAAATAAATCCCGAATGGAAAGTCAATGCACGATTATTAATCGAAGCTGTTAGAAAATACAATTGGCATTTAGAATTGGAAAGCAATGATCAAAAAACAATAAAAATCAGAAGTTTGTTAAAAGACATTCAGAATTTACCGCAATTAAGCGAGGCCGTCAAAACACTCAATATGAAGAAATGGATCGATGAATTATCCGAAGCTCAAAACAAATTCGAGGTCGCTTTACGAAACAGCATTGAGGACATTCCGTCGAATGAAAACTGTTCCTGTACCGAAATCAGAAATTCCTTTGAACTCATATTCAAATTTATCGATCTTATGCAACTGATCCAACCCAACCCGGTATATTCCAGTGTCATTCACGATATCAACGCAGTAATATACGAATTTAACAGCGAAGTGCGTTCCAGAAAAACAAGTGACAATATACATGAAGCCATGTGGTAAGGAAATATGCATCAGCAATAATTGAACAGATAGCAAACACCCGGCTTTAACAAAACCGGGTGTTTCTTTTTTAAAATAGTTTATGTAAATTGAGTTGAAATTTCTAATCCTAACAATTTACTATGCTAGTAAAAACATTTGGAGCAGCCGTAAGCGGAATAGATGCAGTAACCATTACCATTGAAGTCAATTTTTCGCAAGGGATCAAATTTTTTATGGTAGGATTACCCGATAGCGCTGTCAAAGAAAGCGAACAACGCATGCAGGCGGCCCTTAATGTATCCCACAACTATAAATGGCCCGGAAAAAAAATCGTCATCAATATGGCTCCGGCCGATATCCGCAAAGAAGGTTCGGCCTACGACCTGCCTTTGACCATGGGAATCCTGGCTGCCTCCAAACAAATATCCTCCGATAATTTATCACATTACATCATGATGGGGGAACTCTCCCTGGACGGAAGTCTTCAGCCTGTGAAAGGAGCATTACCCATTGCTGTCAGGGCCAAGGAAGAAGGGTTCAAAGGATTGATTCTACCCGTTCAAAACGCCAGAGAAGCGGCTGTGGTGAAAGGCCTAGAAGTTTATGGTGCCGCTAACATTACCGAGGTGGGTTCATTTTTAAACGGCGACATTGATATAGAACCAACCCAGGTAGATACAGAAAAAGAATTTTACGACCAACTGCTCCACGACGATATTGATTTTTTGGATGTTAAAGGACAGGAATCGGTCAAGCGCGCCTTGGAAATAGCCGCCGCCGGCGGGCACAACCTGCTGATGATTGGCCCGCCGGGTGCGGGAAAATCAATGATTGCGAAACGTCTTCCATCCATATTACCGCCATTAACGCTTGACGAAGCATTAGAAACAACCAAAATACATTCCGTTGCCGGGAAAATACAAAATAACACTGCCCTGCTGACACAGCGACCCTTTAGGAGCCCCCACCACACTATTAGCGATGTTGCCCTTGTTGGCGGTGGCAGTTTCCCCCAACCCGGAGAAATATCCCTGGCACATCATGGGGTGCTTTTCTTAGACGAACTTCCTGAATTTAAACGAACCGTCCTGGAAGTAATGCGCCAACCTTTGGAAGATAGGATTATCAGTATCTCCAGGGCCAGGTTTAGTGTGGATTATCCAGCAAGTTTTATGCTTATCTCCAGCATGAACCCGTGTCCATGCGGTTACTATAATCACCCCGAAAAAAAATGTGTTTGCAGCCCAGGTGTCGTTCAGCGGTATCTGAGCCGAATTTCCGGGCCACTCCTGGACCGCATCGATCTGCAAATAGAAGTGGTACCCGTTCCATTTAAGGAGCTGAGCACGGCAGTTTCATCAGAAAAAAGCAGCGATATCAGGAATAGGGTGATCAAAGCACGTAAGATTCAGGGTGAGCGGTACAAAGATTTCGGGAAAGTATTTTGCAACGCGCAAATGACCACAAAGCTACAGCGCAAATATGCTACGCCCACAGCGGATGGTATGGAAATCTTAAAAAATGCCATGGAAAAACTGGATTTGTCAGCCAGGGCGTACGACAGAATCCTAAAAGTAGGCCGCACCATTGCCGATTTGGATGGGCAAGAACAGGTACAAGCCGACCATATTTCAGAAGCCGTGCAATACCGAAATTTAGATAAAGCAGGCTGGGTGGGGTAAACAAATTAACGGTTTATCAGTTAAAATGGTAGATATCCATTTAATTTACGATTAAAATTCATGAATTGTGCTGTAGATGTTGATTACTTACCTATTTTTGCAGCCACCTTTAAAACCTGAATAATAACATACATTTATAATATGGCAGATGAGTTTACAACCAACAGCTTGATGGACCCTATTGGTCGGTTAATGGGATTGCGATACAAATCGCATCCATGGCACGGCATAAACATAGGTGCAGAAGCGCCTGAAATAGTAACTACCTTTATTGAAGTTGTTCCTACCGATACCATCAAATACGAAATTGACAAGGAAACCGGCTATTTAAAAATCGATCGCCCTCAGAAGTATTCCAACGTGGTTCCCGCTCTATACGGTTTTATTCCTCAAACATTTTGCGGGCCAAGAATCGGAAAGTTTTGTGCAGAGAAATCCGGCAGGGACGAAATACAGGGAGATGGTGATCCATTGGATATTTGTGTCCTAACCGAAAAGGAAGTGCCTCATGGGGATATTATTGCCCATGTAAGGCCAATCGGAGGTTTCAGAATGATTGACGGCAACCAGGCCGACGATAAAATTATTGCCGTACTTAAGGGCGATATCGTATACGGTAACATGAAAGATATCACCGAACTACCCGAATTGGTTGTTAACCGTCTTAAACATTACTTTTTAACATACAAGGACATGCCAGGCTTAGATGCAGATTGTGAGATAACCCACATCTATAATGCGGAAGAAGCTAAAGAAGTCATTAAATTATCCGCTCTTGATTACGATTCAAGGTTCGATAACTTAAGGAACGCTCTTTCAAAATACTAACAGCACAACATCTTATTCTTTAAGCATGTGCTTTACAGGGATGTGCTTAAAGATGTTCTTCCATTTCCAAATTGTTTTTGCTGCCATTAGGATCAACCACCTCTTCCCCCATTAAACATGCAGGTTTTTTTCAGCCAATAAAATTACCTCGGCTCTTTACTTTGTTTTAATAATTCCTTATCTTATATACCACTGAAAAATTGAAAAAAGGAGGAAATTATTATGCCACTATCACGACTGGAATCATTTTTAAGAAATGCGGATGTTTCTTTTAATAAAATTGTTCATCACAAAACGTATACAGCCCAACGAACAGCGGCCGATGCGCACATTTCAGGCAAGGAAATTGCCAAAACAGTTATCATGAAACTGGATGGTCAAATGTGCATGGTTGTGTTACCCGGCGATATGCAAATCGATTTTAACCTGTTAAAAGAAGCAACCGGGGCTAAAGAAATTCGGTTGGCCACCGAAATAGAGTTCAAGGATCTTTTCGAGAATTGCGAAGTGGGTGCTATGCCGCCGTTTGGTAATTTGTACGATATGCCTGTTTATGTTGCCGAATCATTGTCCAAAGATGTTTTCATAGCCTTTAATGCCGGCTCTCACAGCCTTTTGATACAAATGAAGTATGCTGATTTTGAGAGACTGGTTCAGCCAACCATCATGAAAATAGCCTATCATACCAGCTATTGAAAAACTGCCCATAGTAGTGCTGTTAACTCTTTAGTTCTGGTTTGCTCATAAATTGTCGTATTTAAGTAAATAATGTCCATCTCTGTTAGGTGGGCATTTTTTATGTGAAATCCCTAGCTCGGGCAAGTCAAAAGAGACAAAATATGAATTGTAAGGTGCTAAAATTAAAAAAGCTGTTCCAACGTTTTGGTAACAGCTCTTTTGCACTAGCAAAATCGAAAAGGGTAAAAAATAGTAGTTATTTTTTAAATATCATTCTCATCATGTCCCGGTTATATCCAAAAAAATACAACCGTTCAACAAAAACCAACCAAGTATGTTTGCCTGATTGCGATACAAACCAACAAAACTTGGAAGCATTCTACAAATAAATGGTACAATACCCACTCAATCGGGCTTAAAATGGATATTAAGGGGTGAAAAACGCATATACGGGATGAAAAACGTATAACCGGAAGCGTGATAATTTTTTAATTAAATTAAACATGATATTATTTCAAGATTTTGATTTTATAAGTACTTTCGTGAGAAATGGATTTAAACCAAAAAATACCGGCTTATTTAATATCAAAAAAGAATATTGTCAGATTAATTCTTTTTACCGCAGGTTTTGCCCTGTTGTTTATCAATCTATATTCCCCCTTTGATGTTAGGAATTGGTTTGGGCTTCAATTAAAGTCCCAGGAGCTCCTGTTTTATTCGAGCTTGATCATCCTAACCGGTGTACTGGTGGCAGTAATTTCCCGGGTGATCCTTTATCAATACAATAAAAAAGAAATACGAACCAAGCTTTGGGCATTTCTCTTGGTTATTGGGCTAGAAGTTATTTCCATGTCGTTGTTTTACACAATTTACGAATCGGCATTTATTAAAAACGACAATCGGAGTTTCATTGAGGTTTTTAATGCTTCGCTGCAAAATACGGCCCTGGTACTTTTGTTGCCCTATGCGGTATTATGGCTATATTTTTCCTGGCAAGATAAGAACCATAAGATAAAAGAGCTTACGGAATCGGAAGAATCGCCTATGGTTGATAAAAAAAGAATGGTTCCCTTTAAGGATGAAAAAGGAACCATGCGCATTTCGTTGATACTGGACGATATTCTTTATCTAAAAAGCACGGACAATTACGTATCAATATACTATAAAGGCAAAACCACTGTCTCAAAATTCTTGCTTCGCAACACGATAAAAAATTTGGAAAATCAAATAAAGGACCTACCGATTACACGTTGCCATCGATCCTACATGGTAAACTTCGAAAAGATTAAGCTTGTCCGCAGAGACAGAGACAAACACGTGCTTGAAATGGATACAGACCCGCCGATAGAGGTACCTCTTTCGAAAACATATATGAACGAAATTTTCCAGTTATTTGGCAATTATTAACGGATATAAGGCTTTACAAACCAGCTAAATACAATGCAGCCCACACAAAAATTAGCCACACATTCCAATGTGGCAAACACTATTAGCAAAATTGCCAAAGAATTGGACACCATTTGAAAGCCTGCCAAATTCAGCACCAATATTAAAACGGTAAAAACAAGCCCCAAACGGGCAGCGAACACTTTCGGCGCTTTGTCAGTTTTTCTTCCGTTATTCAAGTAACTAGTATTCACTACCCTGGCAATGCCGGCCAACAAACTATATTTCCCGTTTCCAAAGGCTCTTACATAAAAATCAACCACTAATAAAGTGGGGATCACCCACAATCCACTTATTACATATAATATAGATAGGATTACGACAAAAAATCCGATAACCCTTGGGATATTTTCGTCAATACGCTCTGTTGACAAAGGACATACAATATTTTTCATATCTTTTTATTCTTTCTATTTAGGGAATAAACCCGTAACAAAACGGAATGTTCTGCCTTAACTACATATTTTTCCTATCTTTTTTATATTTAATATATCAAATGCAACAGTGTTGCATTTGATATATTATTATTATATTTGCCATACAGATCAACCATTATATCAGTCAATGAATACTACGGATATACTAAAACAAAAAGGACTTAAAATAACGCAACAAAGACTTGAATTGCTTGAGGCATTGGGGGAGGCCAGTCATCCTTTAAACCAAAAGGATATTGAAAATGCTCTTTCCGAACAAACAGACAGAGTTACCCTTTATCGGAATCTCAAATCGCTTGTTGGCAACGAAATCATACATAAAATTGAGGTGAACGGTTCGGTAACATCGTATAGTATTAACCGGAAAATTTTTAACGAAGAATATAATGCCGAACACCTACACTTTCATTGCAATATATGCAACCGGGTAACATGTATGCCGCAATGTGAGATTGCGAAATACGATTTACCAGCTGGTTTTATTCAACAAAGCAGTAAACTGATTGTTAATGGCATCTGCAACCTTTGCAACCTTAAAAACCAAAAGTAAATATATGAAATACTATTCAAGAACAATTGTTAATGCTGCGGTTATTACACTCATCATTATTTGTATAGCCAGCTGCCAATCAAAACCAATCTCTAAAAATAACATTAGTGTAAGTATCTTACCTCAAAAATATTTAGTGGAGCAATTGTTGGGAGACTCTACTCCTGTTAATGTAATGATACCCAAAGGAGCAAGTCCTGCGACCTATTCCCCCAGTCCGTCACAAATTAAAAACCTAAGCCAGTCGTTGCTATATTTAAAAATAGGGCATATAGGTTTTGAGCAAGCATGGACCAAAAGAATTGCCGAAATAAACCCGGATTTAAAAATAGAAGATACCTCAAAGGGTATTGCATTAATCAGGGACGAGGATCACGTGCACGGCGATCACATCCATAAAGGAGGCATAGATCCACATATCTGGACATCGCCAAAAACAATGATGATAGTATTAAAAAATACCGAGGAAGCATTATCAAAGGCTTTTCCTCATAAAAAAGAGCTTATTATTAGCAATAGCAAAAAACTAAAAAGGCAGATAAGTGATTTAGACAATACCTTTTTCCAGACCTGCGATTCTTTTAAAAACAGTAAGTTTTATATCTTTCATCCTGCCTACACCTATTTGGCGCGGGATTATGGCCTGGAGCAAATCTCAGTTGAACACAAAGGCAAGGAACCGAGTGCGCAGTGGATAAAAAAACTAATAGATGATGGAAGGGAGCAGAACATCAAGGCCATCTTTGTTCAAGAGGAATTCGACAAACGGAATGCGGAGGTTATTTCATCTGAGCTTAACATTCCAATAATTCAGGTCAATCCGCTATCCGAAGATTGGTTTGTTGAAATGAACCACCTTTTAAGCAAGTTAGAAAAAACACTTCGATAAACATGGAACCATTAATAAGCCTCCGGGATATCTATGCGGGATATGCGCCGAATAAACCTGTACTTAAAAAGGTGAATTTCGAGGTGAAACCTCATGATTTCATCGGCATCATCGGCCCTAATGGAGGGGGCAAATCAACCCTTCTAAAAGTTATATTGGGAATTCTGGAACCTTTTTCGGGTAAGCTGACCTACCATTTAAAATCCACGGCCGATATCGGTTACCTGCCTCAGATCAATTCAATAGACAAATTTTTTCCGATTAAGGTGGTTGATGTGGTATTATCAGGATTAATGGGAAAAAAAGGTTTATTCAAGCGATATACTAAAAATGAGAAAAACAAAGCTTTGGATTTGTTGCGTTTTGTAAATCTACAAGACCATGCGCACAATGCCATTGGCAAGCTGTCTGGCGGTCAAATGCAACGCATCTACCTATGCAGAGCAATTATCAACAACCCGCAGGTTCTGATACTTGACGAACCCAATAATTTTGTGGACAAACATTTTGAGGGTGAATTGTACGAACTGCTTCAGGAACTCAACAAAAAAATGGCCATTTTATTGGTATCGCATGATATTGGAACCATATCTTCGTTTATCAAAACCATTGCTTGTGTTAACGAAGAGCTGCATTATCACAATTCCAATAAAATAAGCGACCAAGTATTGCAAACGTACAATTGCCCTATTGAGTTAATCACCCATGGCAAGGTACCACACCGGGTATTACACAATCACTAATATCAAACCAATGCAAGACATCATTAACATATTTCAATATTCCTTTTTTATCAATGCACTGATCGCAGGTTTCTTAACCAGCATACTAGCCGGTATTGCCGGTACCTATATTGTTTCGAGAAAAATAGTTTTTATCAGTGGTGGAATTACACACGCATCCTTTGGTGGTATTGGCCTGGCCTACTTTTTAGGGCTCAACCCTTTTTTAGGCGCTGCCGTTTTTGCGGTATTATCCGCGCTGGGCATAGAATGGACTACTTCCAAGGCCAACATAAGGGAAGACAGTGCCATTGCCATTCTTTGGTCGCTGGGCATGGCCATCGGTATTATCTTTGTTTTTTTAACCCCGGGTTATGCTCCTAACTTAATGAGTTTCCTATTCGGTAACATCCTAACCGTAACCCAAACGGATATATATCAGATGTTCGGTTTAGCAATAATTATTAGCGCTTGTATGGCCATTTTCTATCGGCCTATTCTTTACACCGCTTTTGACCCGGAGTATGCCAAAACAACCGGTTTAAATATCAAGTTGATAAAGTATGCAACTGCTGCCATAATTGCATTAACTATTGTATTTAGCATTAGAATTGCCGGTATAATACTTGTATTATCATTATTTACCATCCCTCAAGCTATTGCCGGCATATTCACCCACGATTTCAAAACAATGATATATTATTCTATCGGCTTTGGTTTTTTGGGTATTATGGCGGGACTAATCGGCTCTTATTACTTTAACCTTCCTTCAGGCGCTATCATTATCTTTACCTTAATATTGATTTGGGCTTTATTAAAAAGTCTATTAAAAACCATCAACCTCATAAAATCACATTCCTAAGCGCCTCTCCTATTACCAGGTCGATAGGTGTTGTTATTTTTATATTCTCCCGATTTCCCGCTGTTAACTCTATATCGTTTCCTGCACTTTCGAACACGCTTGCATCATCGGTAAAGAACTCCCGATAAGGCAAACGATATGCCTCTTTAAGTTTTGAAAGAACAAACACTTGCGGTGTCTGGACCATTTTGTAAAGCTCCCGATGAACTGATTTACTCCCGAAATTCCCGACTTCTCTGATAGATTCAATCACATCAGTTACAGGAATGGCACTTCCCAGCTTTTCAGCGGTGTTATAACAATTATCCAACGTTTCTCTCGAAACCAGAGGTCGAACACCATCATGAACCCCCACCAAACAATCATCTGTTAATTTTTCTAATCCATTCTTTACACTATCAAACCGGGTTTTTCCACCAAAAGCAATTTGTAATCCTATTTGAAAACTATATTGCTCACAAAGCTCATCCCATAAACTAATTTGATGCTTTGGTAACACCAATACAATTTTCATTTGCTTATCATAGGCAGCAAATCGTTCTATCGTATGCATCAATATCGGTTTACCGCACCACCTGATAAATTGCTTAGGCAGTTCGCTTTTCATCCGGGAGCCGCTTCCCCCGGCCACTACAATTACAGCTTTATTCATATCGCAAAAATAACAAATAGATATTTATACGCTAACTTATCCCAATATTACCAAAAAAAGGTAGAGTATTGGTTTAAAGTACCACAACTTATGGGGATTTAGGGTCTAAACTATTGCAATTGCTATCTTTTCGCTTTAAATTGGTATAAATTCTTAAACATTACTTCATCATGATACCCAAAGAGATATTTGATTTTTTAGTTGAACTGAGTGTTAACAATAACAGAGAATGGTTCCAGGAAAACAAACCTAAATATCAAACCGCTAAAGAAGCTTTTGAAGAATATATCAATCAACTAATCGGAGTAGTTCACAACATCGACCCAAGTATTGGTCATCCGCATGCAAAGGATTGTATTTTTAGAATATTTAGAGATGTTAGGTTTTCAAAGAACAAAGAACCTTATAAAAATAACTTTGGCGCATATATTTCTCATGGAGGCAGAAAAAGCCCGTACGCAGGATACTATTTACACCTTGAACCGGACAACAGTTTCATTGGCGGGGGTATCTACTGCCCTGAAGCCAAAATTTTAAAATCAGTAAGGGAGTCAATTATCGAAAATCCCGAAGAATACAGAGCAATTATTGAAGATGCTAAATTCAAAAAAGTATTTCCTGAAATATGGGGGGAGAAACTAAAAACAGCACCGAAAGGCTTTGACAAGACAGACCCTAATATCGATCTTATCAAAAATAAATCGTACACGGCTGTGACAAATGTTTCTGACAAAGAAATTCAAGCAAAAAACATGGACAAGAAAATCGAAAAGATATTTACCATTATGAAACCGTTTAACGATTTCATCAACCACGGAGTTAAAAAGGCCTTATCGTAAGTAATGTCAAACAAGATCATGAAAAAAAAGGCCTCATATGATACGAGGCCTTTTTTATGCTAAAACGGAAAATCTTCATCCAAAGCCTTATGCTGACTTTCTTCCTCCTTAGGTTTTTGGGCTATTTGATGAACCGGGTTACCCTCTATATAAATTGCCTTGTGCGGATAATCTACCGGACAAGGATGTTCACACGCCCCGCACCCAATACACAAATCCTGGTTAACTTCCGGAATCACCAAACCATTCCGATAAGGTACCATAGATACAGCTTTGGTAGGACAATGTTCGGAACATGCACCACAATCGGTTCCATCACGGTGCACCACACAATTGCGCTTCACGAAAACTGCCTTACCTAGTTGAGTTAATTGTTTTTCCTCCAATGACAATGGCAATATGGCACCTGTAGGACAGATATCACTACATCTTGTACAGTCGAAATTACAGAAGCCGGCATGGGCATAATCCATATGTGGCTGCATAAAACCCACCAATCCATATTCGGTTACGGCAGGCTGCAGGACATTCGTAGGACATGCCGAAATACAAAGACCGCAAGCGGTACAAAGACTATTGAACCTTTCTATACTTTTTGATCCCGGTGGAGTAACCGGATATTCCCTTTCAGATAATTTATATGGTGGTCGGTTCCCAAAGCCTCCGTTACCTCTGCCGTGACCATGCCCTTGTCCATGACCATGTTGTGCTAAAATTGTTGAGCTTGCCGTTATGGCCAGCAAAGTGGCTATAGCCCCTCTTCTATCCACGGTTTTTTCACCCTTCACAACCTTAACTTGGGTTTTCTTTTTTTTAGATGACAATGTGTATTTGATGGCATCGTCGTTACAAACCGGCAAGCAATCGTAACAAGCCACACATCTCGAATAATCAATATTTTGTGTTTTTAAATCGATACACTCACTTTTACAAGCACTGGCGCACTTTCCGCATTTAGTGCAGCTTTCACTTGATATCCGAACCTTAACCAAGGCCTTTTTCGAGATCAATCCCAACAAAGTACCTACCGGACAAATCAAATTACAAAACAAACGACCTCGTTTGTACGATAAATAAGCAATCAGAACAAAAAACAAGCTTACATAAATTGTTATTGTCCAAGAAGCATGAACCAACTCGATAACGTGTAAGCTGTAAATCTTTTGTCCCTGAAGTATTCCGGCTATTACATTATTCCCCCAAACAAATACTGGCTTAATACTATAAGTAAATATACGCCCGGCATTACTATATGGGTCCAATAGGTTGATGATTAACGAAGTGCCGACAATAAAACTCAATATCGCAATTCCTAACAATCCGTAACGAACAACAGGATATGCTTTTTTAAATTTAAAGAATACCTTCTTTTTGATTCTTTTTCTTGCAATAAAAGTAAAAATATCCTGCAATATGCCTAACGGACAGACGGCTGAACAATAAATTCGCCCCAACAAAAACGTTACTACAACAATTATAAGAAAGCCTGCAGCCGACAGCGATACTACTTGAATAAATTTAAGTACGGAAGGAACAAATTGCAAAAAAATGATATTTGAGGTAAAGGCTTCTGGCATCACCTCATAAATATCAATAAACGAAAAGAGTGTGAGCGAAAAAAACAAGAGCGCCACAGCCACTCTTGTTTTTTTAAGATTAGAATGTTGCATTCCTATCAAATTTTAATACGATGAATGTTTATCTCATTCAGGTTTTTATTTCCTAACCCCATTTCATGGGCAATTTTAATGTGCCCAACCTCATCAGGCTCAAGTCCGAACATTTTTGCAGCTGCCGCATCTGTTGCGACAATATCAGCAGAAGCAATCAATGCTTTTAAATTAACAACATCAGCAGTGGAAACACCACGCGGTCCGTTTTTTGTCATCATGTTGTAACCGTCTATAATGGTTAGATCCGGCTTGCGGAATGTAACAAAATCAGCAATACATTGATGCAGATCGTTGCTATGGTAGAATTTCCGGTCCCATACAACACCCATCAGGTTTTTCATTCCCAACGAAAGTTTTGTGGAAGCATGATGTTTGAGCACGGGGACATTTATAAATACATCGGAACTCTGAACCAGATCATGCACCTTTGAATTTTTAAGGCTCACACCTTTAGCAATACTAACCTCTTTGTAATAACTCTCGGTATTGCCTGGCACCATTTTTCCGCCAGCCTCTTTTACATATTTTTGTATTTCGCTGTTGCTGTAACACCTGTCCCATTTGTTACATGTTTTATCGAACACATTAACTTCGGCAGCTCCAGCCTCGAAACAACGCTTCACAATATGTCCCACTAATTTGGGGTTTGTGTTTGCAGCCCTTTCCGGTGGCGCATCCCAACCAATATTTGGTTTAACCAGAACAGACTGTCCTTTAGACACGAACTTATCCAATCCGCCAAGCGCTTCCATGGCCTTATCAAACATCTCTTCAGGTTCACCCCCTCTTACAGCAGCCAAATCGGATTTTACTGCCGCATTATTTGCCATTAGGGAATCTAATCCACCAAAAAGGGGACCTACACCCGTCAACAACCCCAATCCTACACCTGTCCTTAAAAAGTCTCTTCGTTCCATATCTATCTATCATTTAAACCATTTCGCTATCACAACCAAAGTTATAATTTTTATGGTTTTGTTTTACATGCATACGGCAATTTAAAAAGCGTATAAATAAAAAAAGGAGACGCTACAATAGTATCTCCCTTTTTTTTATAATTTTTTCAAAAAACTTTTAGAACTCTTTCTTTGACGTCAGTTTCCCTTTTTCGTCATAAATTTTCCAAACCCCCGACTTTTTACCCTTTACATATAACATATCGTACCTTAAGGTTCCATTTTCGTCGAATATTTTCCACTCACCATGCTTTACACCTTTCTTGTAACTGGCCACTCCTAATTTAACTCCCTCTTCGTTCCATGTTTCCCATAGGCCGTCCATTTTGTTTTTGTCATATGAACGAATTTCCTGTGTTAATTTATTGTCGAAATAATAGGTTGAAATACCTTGTTTATTCCCCTCAACAACTTTCATTTCAACACGTTTATTCCCGCTTGGGTACAGTTCCACATAAGTGCCGGTGTAAAGCTCACCGTTTTGGTTGTAATACAAACCATCCTCTTCACTCAGTATCAACTGCGCTTGGCCGAAGGTCACCAGACCCATAAAAAGCAATAATGTCATCAATATTCTCATGGCTTTCAATTTTAAATTGTTTATAATCAAAAAGCCTCCCGGATTTAAAGTAGCTGTGCACCACCTTGTAGGTCAAATCCTCATGTGTACCGTAATCTTAACCTCAAATTAATATTAAAGTTACATTAAATGCAAATTTTCTATATTAAGTTTTAAAGCGAAATAACCATATACACCTTATCTTATTAATAGACAACAAAAAAGCCATCCGGATATAAGATGGCTTTTTTTACTCGTATGTTAAATATTTTTTAATTCACTGTTTTCATCCTGACATGAACAGTGTTTTCACCATTCGCGCTTGCTATTACTTCTTCACCTTTTATTTCACTATATGACACCAACTTAGCTACCATCTTGTAGGTTCCTACTTTTACATTATCAAAAGTAAAATTGCCATCAAAATCAGTGTAAGTTTTCAAATCGGTACCTTCCAACGCTACTTCAACACCTACAAGTGTTTCTCCTGTGACCTCATCGATAACTGAACCACAGATATGGGTTGTTGCGGCCGCTTTGACCTTTACCTTACTTGACTTTTCTCCTTTAAAACTATTCAGTGATAAAATAGCAACAACTGCTGTTAATAATACTATGAATTTCATTTTTCTCTTTTTAGTGGTATAGTCAGTCATCACAGGTTCTCTTTTTTAGAGTATTGGATATGATATTTTATTTGTCATTCCTATATTTCTGTCACAACAAAAATATATTTTTAATATTACCTGAATCTTACCGCCTGTTTACATGTACGTTAACAAATCGTAAGTCTTACGCCATTAATCTTTTGTTTGATTGTATTTTTTCTTAAATTAAATTTCAAACAAACTTAATTCCTCATGAATTATTTCTCCGATTTTTTTCAATTGTTCTTTCCCCGAATATGCCCCATTTGCAATTCAGCTTTATATAAGCACGAAAAAAATATATGTATTAAATGCTTAAAAAAATTACCACGTTCGTATTTTCATTTAGCGGACGATAATCCTTTAAACAAAATATTTTGGGGCAGAGTGGACATTGAAAAAGTTGTATCGTTTATGCTTTACACCAAAGGAAGTATGGTCAAGTACATCTTGCATGCCATAAAATATGGAAATAAAAAAGAACTGGGTTATGAATTGGGCAAGTTATATAGCCAGGAACTACTTGAAGTGAACTATTTTAATAATATTGATTATTTAATACCCGTTCCTTTACATCCCAAAAAGCTTGCTAAGCGCGGCTATAACCAAAGCGAATGGATAGCTAAGGGGTTGGCAGAAAACATATCGGGCAAAGTAATGCCCGACAACCTTTACAAGCGTATTTATACCACCAGCCAAACCAATAAAGGAAGATATAAAAGGTGGGAAAATATTGCGAATAGTTTTGACGTTAGGAATCCTTCGATACTAGAAAACAAAAAGGTGTTATTAGTGGATGATGTATTAACAACCGGTGCGACCCTTGAAGCCTGTGCCTCAAACCTGGCAAAAATTAAAGGAACCAGGATTTTTGTGGCCACATTAGCATATGCCACCAATTAACTCATTTTATCATGAATGTTGATAAAAACGCAACAAGCTACGGTTGCACCAGGGTTAATTACCAAAGAGACTCTCAAATTCATAGTACAATGAAAGACTGACCAGATGATTATACTGACCATATTTACCATCCATCCAATGTGGTGGTTTTTGGTTGTCAAAAGCTCCTCCATAAGCTTTACGAACCCTGGTAAAAGCATACGACCAACGTAAATTCACAAACATACGCGGATGAAACTGGTAATTGACACCCAGCAGTCCTGACAATTCATAGTCCTCGAAGGGGTAATCGGAGATTAATGTTCCATATTGATCCTCCTCTTTGGAATTAATTAACACACCAAAAGCCGCTCCTGCCTCAAACGAAAAATCATTAACATCTACTTTAACCAGCAAGGGAACTTCCATATAATCGAAGTTTAACTTATACAAGTTAAAATCTCCTTTAGATTCATTAGGATTGTGCCTGCTTCCCTTTTGCTTATATACAATTTCGAGTTGGCCTGCCCATATATCGGCAAACTGCCTGGATACATACAGGCCCCCTACCAATCCGATTTTGTTGAAGCCTACATAATTATCGCCATGCACCTGACTAAAGGTAGCACCTCCAATAGCACCGGCTTTAAACTCCTGTGAAAACGAGGAAAACCCAACCAGAAATAAAAATAATATGACAATTTTAAACCTTAACATGTAACAGAATTCGATTTTAAGTCAAGATAGCACAACTAACTGAACAATTCAACCACATGCTATTAATTTGACATCAATATATCTATTAACTCTTCCATTCCGTGCGAAGCCTTTTTTTGAATGAAAGTAATATTCTCTTGTGGAGTAAAAGCAGGCGATCCGGGATCAATTACATAAATTGGTATTGTATCTTTAATGTAGTTCAGTAGCCCTGCTGCCGGATACACGTTTAACGAAGTCCCCACCACAAGCACCATTTCAGCTTCCTGAATAAGCTCAACCGCTTCGTGCATTGCCCAAACAGCCTCGCCAAACCAAACAATATGGGGCCGTAACTGGCTTCCTTTTTCGCACAAGTCACCCAACTTCAATTCCCAATCCTTCATTTCATAAACCAACGATGTGTCAATAGTACTTCGTACTTTTTTGAGTTCACCGTGTAAATGCAGCACATTTGTTGAACCAGCCCTTTCGTGCAAATCATCCACATTTTGAGTGATCACTTGTACGTCATACTTCTTTTCTAATTGCGCAATCAACAAGTGCCCTTTATTGGGCTCACACTCGAAAAGTTGTTTTCGTCGCTGATTATAAAAATCCATCACCAGCTGAGGGGTGTTGGCCCAGGCAATTGGGCTTGCAACTTCAGTTATATCGTATTGCTCCCAAAGCCCGCCCATATCCCGAAAGGTCATGATACCGCTTTCCTGGCTCATGCCGGCACCCGAAAATACTGCAATCTTAGTTTTACTCATTAAATTAATATTTTTACTTTAGTGAAAATACAAAAATGAGGTGACAAATGGTACATGATTTCATCAACACTTTGGAAATTGAATTTCTAAGGTTTGCCGATGCAAGTACTGCCCAATGGCAAAAGAATTATATGAAAAACAAATTTGAGTTTTATGGTATCAGGGCACCTAAGCTAAAAGAAATAGAAAAGCCTTTCCTCCAAAAAGATTTCTTACCTCCAAAAACGGATATCGAAAATTTAGCAAAATCGCTATGGAACAAGCCTCAGCGAGAGTACCAATATTTCGGCATACATCTTTTATATAAATACCGGAAACAAATAGAATTTGACGACATCAAGTTGTTTGAACACCTCATCGTTAACAAGTCGTGGTGGGATAGCGTTGACGGTATTGGCCCAAAACTTGTGGGAGATTACTTTCTAAAATTCCCTGAACAAAGAGATGTGTATACTGAGAAATGGCTAAACTCTGACCATATTTGGTTAAAACGTTCATGCCTTATCTGTCAATTGTTTTATAAAGAGCAATTGGACACAGAGTTCCTTACTTATGTAATCAAACACCTTTTAGGGTCGAAAGAGTTCTTTATCAACAAGGCTATTGGATGGATCCTAAGGCAATATAGCAGAACAAACCCGCAATGGGTAGAACAGTACTCAAAAAGTACTGTTCTACATCCACTTAGCAAAAGAGAGGCCCTAAGATTGATAAAGTAGAAGAACTTTAGAGCTAGAAACGACGTGACATGGTATCACCTGTTAGCTGTATTTCAGTTGACCCAACACAAACTCTTTCTTTCTTCTGGAAACAGGAATTGACATTCATCGTTCACTTTATGGTAGTCTTCATCCTACTGTTTGGTTAATTTATCACTTCGCGATTTCATTATATGGTCTAATTCCGTCTTAAAATTATACATGCGAAAATTATCATCCATCACTTTCCCCTCTTTGTCGATAACAACATATCGCGGGATACCATTGAATTTAAATAGCTGGCGTAGGTATAAATAATCGTTGCCCGAAATGCGATAGGTGTTTCTTAACTCCTGATCTTTAATAAACTCATTGTAGTTTTTTTCGGGAGAGCTTTGTTCATCTGTGATAAATACAAAGTCGATTTCCTTGCTGTTTTCATACTCCTTTCGGGTCTCTTTCATTCGCTTGATACCTCCAACACAAGGACCACATGAGGTAGCCCAAAAGTCCACAAACAATATTTTGCCTTTGTGGGGTTTAATAATGTTGTTGAAAATTTCAGCGGCTGTTCCTTCCGGCAGTTCGTACGCTCGGTTGGCATTATCTCCATAGACTTTTTCAAACAGTTTATCACCTGTCGCAATTAGGTACGGATGCTCGATACCTTCTTTTAAATCCTGCCAAAATTCCTCAGCAACTCCCTTGTCTACATTTTCGAATTTGTACTTTAATGACCTCACTTTAGCAACATCCAACGTGAGGTTATTTTCGATGTTATATTTTTCGGCCAGTTCTTTTTCTGCATCATCCCATGTTGGCACTTCTGCTTTATATCTGTGAGCCGATGCCAGTTCTTGCCATTTTTGGATAGTGCTGCCATACCGTTCACTAAATACCTTATAGCTTAACTGCATATCTTTAATTTGCTCAATTTCTTCGGGTGTTTTTTCTTTTTTTGAGGCAAGTAAAGCGTATTCCTTGTCCTCTTTGGATAACAATGGTTCATTATCGATTAAATATTGATATACATTAACAGGGGGTTGGGTTTTTATGTTTCTTGTGTGTTTGGTTATCAACTCGCTGAATTCATAAGCGTTTACAAATGATCTAAATTCAGTATTGATAAACAAAGCATGATCGCCCAATGGAATATCCCTTAAGAAATTGTAAAACGAATCGGGAAGTGGTTTTTGTAATTCCTTATTAGTCGTATCTTGTCTGGCTATATATTTTCTTTGCCTGGCCAACGAATACAATTCTTGCGCATGTGTTAGGATAATCTTATTTTTTAATATAGGATAAACCTTGTCAGCGTTTATTCGCCATGCTTTAATATAATACTCGACCTTGGCCAGTTCCATTTCCTTCTTACGTGTATATAGTTCTGCCAATTCATCCTCGGTCATTTTTTTCTGCTGCTCTCTGTGTTTAAAGTAACTCCTGTCTTCAAACTCAAAGTCCAACAACTGTTGGTTAATCTTTGCCAGTTTGCCTTTGAAACCGGTATCCCACATTTTGTAGTTTATATGTCTATAGCGGTCGGCGTATAAAAAATCCTCCCAATTCAAAATCATACCTAAAGTGAGGCCAGGTTCCAGGTAAAAAGGAATCCAGGTTTTACCGATTTTCATGGATGAATATAATGGGGAGATGAGCGGAAGCATTACATCAAAACGTCCATCTGGTTGTATTTCAACTACAATAGGGTAATCCTCTCCTGTTAAATAGTTGCTCAAATATACCATTCCAGTGGTTATACCAGATTTAGCGGAGTAACCTTTTATATAACCTACAATCCTTCCTTCTTCTTCCAAAAAGAAATCCCTGGAGTTATAATCCTTTAAAGGTTCTTTCTTACATTTATCCACTTCTTTGTTAAGCCATTCGTTTATTTCAATGGGCAATGTTAAATTGTGTGGTTTCAGTCCCGCTTTGCCTTCATCGAGCGAAACACCAAAAATTTGATCGTTAAAATCAAAGTTTTGGGTTGTTTGATCGAGCGGAGGAAAAACCAATACAAAGGTGCTGTCACTCGAACTTGGCATTCTTACTTTTTGACCGAATTTTACCCCAACAACTTCTTTTATTTTATATTCCTTCTTTGTATCGCAATCTATAAGTTTTTCTTCATTGCTAAAGTCGACCCACCAATTCGGTATAAAAGTTGAATGTATATAGACACGGGTTTCTTCCGGGCTTGTTTCTATTTTAGAAATCGTATTGAGACCAGTGTTTCTGAACTCATAATAAGGGTTATTGATTACTTTGGCTTTTTGGGCAAGCATACTTGCCGAGATTAGCAAAACCAAGGCTGATAAAAATAGGTTCTTCATAGTTTAAAATATTATTTGACAATTTGAATAATAAATATACAAAGTCTATTAGTCAAAACAGCTCAATTTCCTTAAAATTATGGATGAAATTTAGTTGCAATACGTAAATAGGTAATCGGCAATAATTTTTACATTTGTGTAAACTATTATTTATGATCAACATTATTGCCGATAATAAAATTCCTTTTCTGGAAGGAGTACTTGAACCATATGCGAATGTTACTTATCTACCGGGAGCAAAAACGGATGCCAATGTTGTAAAAAATGCCGATGCTCTGATAACTCGCACCAGAACAAAATGTAATTCGGAAAACCTGAAAGGAAGCAAAGTCAAAATGATAGCCACGGCCACTATCGGGTTTGATCATATTGATACGAACTATTGCGAAAAAAGTGGAATTGAATGGACGAATGCACCGGGTTGCAACTCTGGCTCTGTTAAACAATATGTAGCCGCTACCTTGGCCACCATTGCAAGCCAACAGAACATTGATCTGGAAGATAAAACTTTGGGAATCGTTGGCGTAGGTAATGTAGGTAGTAAAGTAGCTGATTTTGCGAAAGCCATAGGCATGAAAGTACTTCTGAACGATCCGCCCAGAGCAGAAAAAGAAGGAAATGGGAATTTTGTGGGACTCGACGAACTGATCACAAAATCGGATATTATCACCTTTCATGTTCCATTACAAAGAGAGGGTAAATACAAAACATTCCATTTGGGGAATACACAATTGTTTTCGAAGTGTAAAAAAGGTGTGATCATTATTAATAGTTCAAGAGGAGAGGTTACGAATAATAATGATTTGTTAGTTGCTTTAAATAATCAGTTAATTGGGCAAGTTATTCTGGATGTATGGGAAAACGAACCGGACATGAATATTGACTTGCTGAACAAAAGCTTTATTGCCACGCCGCATATAGCAGGATATTCTGCCGACGGGAAGGCTAATGGAACTTCCATGAGTGTTCAGGCTATTAGTCGGTCTTTTGATTTACCGTTAAAGGATTGGTATCCAGATAATATTCCGGCTCCTGGCAACCCAACTATTCACATAGATGCGTATGGCCTAAGCCATCAGGATGTTTGGACGAAAGCCGTGTTGCACACCTACATTATCAAGGAAGATGATACACGTTTCCGGGATCATCCAGAAACTTTCGAACAGCTAAGAGGATCTTATCCAATTCGGAGGGAGTTTCAGGCGTACCAGGTAATTTTAAAAAACGGAACGGAAGAATTAAAAGAAATGCTGAACAAAATAGGTTTCGAACATATTGAATTGGTTTAAATAAATTAGATAATAAGGCCTAACCTGATCTATTCATCAATTATTCTATTACAAAAGTTTATGAAATAATCAGGTTAAAACGTTAAATTTGAGCTTCTACAAATAATTTACTGATATGAGCAAAAAAGCAGATATAGGATTAATTGGTTTAGCCGTAATGGGCGAGAACCTGGTTTTAAACATGGAAAGCAAAGGCTATACTGTAGCTGTTTACAACAGAACCACCGAAAAAGTCGACAAATTTGTGAACGGTCGCGGTGCCGGCAAAGACTTTATCGGAACCCATTCTATCGAAGAACTGGTGGCCTCGCTGGAACGCCCACGTAAAGTCATGATGCTGGTAAAAGCCGGTGGGCCTGTTGATGCACTCATCGACCAAATCATTCCTTATCTTGAGGAGGGCGATATCATCATCGACGGTGGCAATTCCCATTTCCCTGATTCCATCCGCAGAACCAAATATGTGGAAGAAAAAGGATTGCTATATGTAGGCACCGGTGTTTCAGGTGGCGAAGAGGGAGCCTTAAAGGGACCATCAATAATGCCCGGAGGCTCTGATAAAGCATGGCCTTTTATTAAAGATATCTTTCAAAACATATCTGCCAAGGTAGAAAACAACGTACCATGCTGCGACTGGGTGGGACAAGACGGTGCCGGCCACTTTGTGAAAATGGTGCACAATGGCATTGAGTATGGCGATATGCAGCTGATCTGTGAGGCTTATCATATCATGAAGGAATATGTAGGGCTGTCGCATGATGAGATGCACGATATTTTTAAAGAGTGGAACAAAGGCGACCTGGACAGTTACCTGATCGAGATCACGCGCGACATCATGGCCTACAAAGAAAACGGTGAGCCGTTGGTGGAGAAAATACTGGATGCTGCGGGACAAAAAGGAACCGGTAAATGGACAGGCATTTCTGCCCTGGATCTTGGAGTACCATTGACCTTGATTGGCGAATCGGTATTCGCTCGTTGCCTGTCAGCGCAAAAAGCAGAGCGCGTTGAAGCCGCCAAATTATTGGGCTCGCCTATCAAGAAATTCGAGGGTGACAAAGCGCAATTTATCAAGTATATCAAGGATGCCCTTTTTGCTTCCAAGATTGTTTCTTACGCACAGGGTTATGTATTGATGCGCGAAGCAGCCAAAGAGAACAACTGGGATTTAAATTATGGAGGCATCGCTTTGATGTGGCGTGGTGGATGTATTATCCGTTCCGTATTTTTAAAGAATATAAAAGAGGCTTTCGATAACAATCCTGAATTACCCAACTTATTGCTCGACCCTTATTTTAAAGGTAAGGTATCGGAAGCACTGGAAGGATGGCGTCAGGTAGTTGGACAAGCTGTTATGAACGGTATTCCTGTTCCAACATTCTCAAGTGCATTGAGTTATTTTGATGGTTACAGAACAGAGACCTTGCCAGCTAACTTATTGCAAGCGCAGCGCGATTATTTTGGAGCGCATACCTACGAAAGAGTAGATAAACCAAGAGGAGAGTATTTCCATACCAACTGGACCGGACGAGGTGGAGATACGGCTTCTACGACTTATGATGTATAGATTGTCAGGCATTAGATAAGATACTTATATACAAGGCTGTTCATTGATTTGAGCAGCCTTTGTTGTGTCAGCTATATCAACAACAATTTTTTACTCTGAATAGCTCAAATACAATTTGAATTTTTCAGGGTAAAATGCATAAAAAAACCTTGACTAAATTAATAATCAAGGTTTATATCTATTTAAACTTCAACAATTAACCCGCAATATACTTTGCTAACCAATCACCTACTTCAGATGTTTTGTACGATTTTTCCTTGCTGATATCTTCTGTTACCACTCCTTCTTCCAATGACTTATTAACCGCGTCACGCACCAATTGCGCTTCCTCCAATAAATCCAAAGATTCCAGTAACATAGCAGCCGAGAGAACCGTTGCAACCGGGTTGGCAATATCCTTACCCGCAGCTTGTGGGTAAGAACCGTGAATAGGCTCAAATACGGAGGTATGCACACCAACAGAAGCTGATGGCAATAATCCTAAAGAACCTGTGATTACAGAAGCCTCATCGCTAATGATATCACCAAACATATTTTCGGTAACCATCACGTCGAATTTTTTAGGCCACTGGATCAACTGCATAGCCGCATTGTCAACGAACATGTAATCTACGGCAATATCTTTATATTCTGGTTCCATTGCCTGGGCGGTCTCTCTCCAAAGACGAGAAGTTGCCAATACGTTAGCTTTATCCACAACCGTTAAACGCTTGTCTCTTTTACCTGCATATGAAAACGCCAGTTTTAGGATACGCTCAATTTCCTCCGTGGTATAGGTACAAGTATCGAAAGCCTTTTTTAAGTCCTCCGAACGGCCTTTTTCGCCAAAATAGATACCCCCGGTTAACTCACGTACCACCACCAAATCGGCACCTTCCACAATATCTAAACGCAATGGACTCTTATCCAACAAGGAAGGAAATGTAGCTACCGGACGTATGTTAGCATACAAGCCTAACTTTTTACGCATGGCCAAAAGACCTTGCTCCGGACGAACCTTGGCTTTGGGATCGTTATCGAATTTTGGGTCACCGATGGCCCCAAATAAAACGGCATCCGAATTCATACAAACTTCGTGCGTTGCTTCAGGGTAAGGATCACCCACCTGATCGATGGCAGTAGCACCAACCAAAGCTGGCGTGTAAGTTACTTCGTGGTTGTACTTGGTAGCAATGGCATCAATCACTTTTTGTGCTTGCGCTACAATCTCGGGACCAATTCCGTCACCGGCTAATACAGCAATATTCAATTTCATTTCCTAAAAATTAATCACAAAGTATTATAAACTGACAAAAAACACAGAAGCACGGAGGCTCTGAGCTTTTTTATGTTTATTACTTTATTCGTTTATTTATTTTGAATTTATATTTCAATTTAGCAGAAACTAAACACATTACTTTAAAATTTTTCTGTGTCTTTTTTGTCTCTGTGTTCGTTTCTTACTTCTCCAATTTCTCTTTCCAGTCGGCCTGGCGCGTTAGGGTGCCTTCCTCAATTACGTTTAGCACTTTAATAGTGGCTTCGATGGCAGCTTCAGTCTGGTCAGCAGAAAGCCCTCTCGATTTAATTTCAACCCCTTTGTAATCCCAGGTAATCATGGTTTCTACCAAGGCGTCCGTTTTCCCTCCCGGAGGGATACTCACCCAGTAATCCAACAACACCGGATGTACTTTTTTTAGCTTGTTATAAATACGCCATAAGGCTTTCATAAAAGCATCGTACTGACCGTCACCTACCGCGGTTTCATCATATCGCTTACCGTTAATTTCCACACTAATAGATGCTAAGGGGCGCAAATCATGGGCTAAAGAAAGGTTATAATTTCTTATTTTGATGGCATCTTTTACAGATGAACTCTTTAATACATCGGCAATAATAAACGGTAAATCCTCAATGGTTACTACCTCTTTTTTATCACCCAGTGCAATCACCCTTTCGGTCACTTTTTTCATCGCCTCTGGCTCCAGCTCAATGCCCAGTTCCTCCAGGTTCTTTTTAATATTGGCCTTGCCCGAGGTTTTTCCCAACGCATATTTACGATTGCGGCCAAATCGTTCCGGCATGAGGTTATTGAAATACAGGTTATCTTTACTGTCTCCATCTGCGTGAATACCACTACATTGGGTAAACACATTATATCCGGTTATAGGCTGGTTCTCCGGAATTCGCAGGCCTGAAAGTTGTTCGACTACCTTACTCACGTTCGTGATATTGGATTCGTCGAGATTGTTTTCCAATTTAAGATGATCATTCAATATTCCGATAACGCTGGCCAATGGCGCATTCCCGGCTCTTTCGCCTAAACCGTTTACCGTGGTATGTATGCCCTTAATACCTGTTTTTAATGATGAGAAAACATTGGCCACAGCCATGTCGTAATCGTTATGTGCATGAAAATCGAAATGCGTATCCGGGAAGCGAGTAACAATGTCGGAGCAAAACTGATAGGTTTGATCAGGATTCAGCACACCCAAGGTATCCGGCAGCATAATTCTTTTCACGTTCATCTTTTTGATTTCGCCAATTACAAAGTACACATATTCCGGCGAAGTCAGCATTCCGTTACTCCAATCCTCGAGATAAACATTTACAACGATGCCCATTTCGCTGGCAGTTTGAACCACCTTGGCCACATCGGCCATATGCTCTTCCGGTGTTTTTCGGAGCTGGCTTTGAACATGCTTTAACGAACCCTTGGTAAGCAGGTTGATAACCTGGCCGCCAGCATCTTGAATCCATTTTAAGGAGACATCGCCATCCACAAAACCCAAGACCTCAATTTTCTCCAGGCAATTATGTTTTTTTGCCCATTCGGTAATTCGCTTAACAGCTGCAAATTCACCTTCAGAAACCCGAGCCGAAGCCACTTCAATCCGATCTACTTTTACCTCTTCAAGCAACAAACCGGCCATGGCCAGTTTTTCTCCTTCGTTAAACGATACTCCGGTAGTTTGCTCCCCGTCACGGAGCGTCGTATCCATTACTTCAATCTTCATGTTTGCACTTAATAGAATGATGAACACAGAATCGCAGAGGCACAGAGGATAATAACAAGTAATGCTTCCGAAAACGACGAACCTGTGTTTAATAAATTATTTAAAGGCCAAAATGCCAAATTTGTATAGAAACGGCATAAACCCTATAAAGTTTATGCCGTCTATATTAATTTAAGCTAAGCTTTGCTCGTAGGCTTCTATTTCATCTTTTGAATTGATCAGATAATCGATATCATCATAACCGTTCAACAAGCAGTTTTTCTTGTAGCTATTTATTTCAAAAGATTCCGTTTTTCCCGAGGCAGTATTGGTAATGGTTTGTGCTTGAAGATTAACCACCACCTTATTGGTTTCGTCGGCTGCAAATAATTCGGCAAGGAAACTTTCCGAAACAACTACCGGTAACACACCGTTATTGAGTGAGTTGTTTTTAAAGATATCGGCAAAAAAACTGGATACTACCACTTTAAAACCATATCCATGAACTGCCCATGCGGCATGTTCGCGACTTGAGCCAGAACCGAAGTTCTTGCCAGCCACCAATACTTCACCGGAATACTTTGGATTGTTCAACACGAAATCAGCCTTAGGGGAACCGTCTTTATTGTATCTCCAGTCGGCAAACAAGTTATCCCCAAATCCTTCTTTGGTAGTAGCTTTTAAGAAACGGGCCGGAATAATTTGGTCGGTATCCACATTCTCGATGGGTAGTGGCACATAAGTCGACTCTATTGTTACAAATTTATCTATTGGCATTTTCTTCTGATTTTTAAATTATAAAGTTCGAGGATCGGTAATTACTCCCGTAACAGCACACGCCGCAGCAGTCAACGGACTTGCCAACAATGTTCTGGCACCCGGGCCCTGACGACCTTCGAAGTTACGGTTACTTGTGGCCACAGAGTATTTTCCTGCAGGAACCTTATCGTCGTTCATTGCCAAACAAGCAGAACACCCGGGCTGACGCAATTCAAAACCGGCTTCTTCAAGAATATCTTTTAACCCTTCAGCAATAGCCTGCTCTTCAACCTGATGGGAACCGGGAACAATCCATGCGGTAACGCCTTCAGCTTTTTTCTTGCCTTTAACGGCATTGGCAAAAACTCTTAAATCCTCGATACGTCCGTTGGTACAACTACCCACGAAAATCCAATCTATTTTTTTACCTAACATAGCTTCACCAGGAGCATACCCCATATAGTCAAGCGATTTCAAATAAGTTTTTTGAGAAGACTCTTCAACCGTATCCAAAGTTGGGATACTTTGCGTGATACCCACTCCCATTCCTGGGTTTGTTCCGTAGGTAATCATAGGCTCGATATCTGCCGCATCAAAGTTGTATACCTTATCAAATTCGGCATCTGCATCAGTCACCAGCTCTTTCCATTTGGCTACTGCTATATCCCAGTCTTTGCCTTTGGGAGCATACTCACGGCCTTTAACGTATTCAATGGTTTTCTCGTCGGGCGCAATCAATCCTCCACGGGCACCCATCTCGATACTCATGTTACATACGGTCATGCGGCCTTCCATGCTTAAGCTGCGAATTGCAGAACCTGCAAACTCAACAAAGTAACCCGTACCTCCTCCGGTAGTTAATTTTGATATAACGTAAAGCACCAGGTCTTTGGCTGTGACGCCTTTACCCATTTCACCATCGATGTTAATTTTCATGGTTTTAGGACGTGGTTGCATAATGCACTGGGTAGAAAGCACCATTTCCACTTCCGAAGTGCCGATACCAAAAGCGATACTACCAAAGGCACCATGTGTGGAAGTATGGCTATCACCACATACGATGGTCATACCCGGTTGAGTGATCCCATTTTCCGGTCCGATAACATGAACAACCCCGTTTTTAGGATGTCCTAAACCAAACAAGGTTACATTATTGTCTTCGCAGTTTTTCGTTAAGGTATCCACTTGAAAGCGTGAAATCTCATCTGCGATGGGTAGGTGTTGGTTGATCGTTGGAATGTTGTGATCAGGTGTAGCAAATGTATTTTGCGGTCTGAATACTTTAATTCCTCTTGCCTTTAGCCCAGCAAATGCCTGTGGGCTGGTTACTTCATGAACCAAGTGGCGGTCGATATACAATACGGAAGGACCATCCTCGATAGTCTTCACTTCGTGCATATCCCAAATCTTGTCGAAAAGCGTTTTCCCTGCCAATTTTCTAATATTTATATGTTATTACTATTCTATTATAAAGCATTAAGAATAAAGACAAAAGATATCAGAAACAGTAATCTTTATACTTTCGCCTTTATACTTTTGTCTCTGTTAAACTATCTTCGATAGTGCGTCCAGATATGCCCAAACCGATGCGGTAAGGATATCTACATTCGCGCCAAAACCATGCACTGTTCTTCCATCATGAGATAACTGAACGTGCACTTTGCCAATTTCTGATGTGCCACGTGTAACGGCCTGAACCAAATATTCTTCCAATACAACATCTTCTACCTTAAGCATTTTTTTTATGGCCGAATATGCCGCATCAACAGGCCCATTACCTATGGCGTTTTGCGTCATCACTTTTCCGTTGTGGTTAATCGTAACGGTCGCTGACGGAATGCATGATTTTCCACATATCACCTGGAATTTATCCAACTTCAGCACTCGTTTTTCCTTCTTCTCATGCCCCACCAAAACCTCGATATCTTCATCGCTGATATCTTTTTTAGAATCGGCCAGTACCAGAAAGTTCTTATAAACGTGATCCAACTTTTCTTTTTCCAGTTTATATCCCAGCACCTCTAATCGGTGCTTCAGAGCTGCACGTCCACTGCGAGCGGTAAGTACAATACTTGATTCTTTAACACCTACATCAGCCGGATCGATAATTTCGTATGTTTCGCGGTTTTTTAACACACCATCCTGGTGAATACCTGAAGAGTGCGCAAACGCATTACGGCCTACAATAGCCTTGTTAGCCTGAACCGGCATACGCATTAAGGTAGATACTAACTTACTGGTTCTTATGATTTGCTTTGTATCAACATCCGTCCTAAAGTTAAGATCTTTATGACTACGGATAGCCATAACCACCTCTTCCAATGCGGTGTTGCCGGCACGTTCACCAAGTCCGTTCAGTGTTACTTCCACCTGGCGAGCACCGTTCACAATACCCGCTAAAGAGTTTGCCGTTGCCATGCCCAAATCGTTATGACAGTGCGTTGATATAATTGCTTTGTCGATGTTAGGCACGTTGTTTGCCAGATAGGCAATTTTTTCTCCATATTCCTTAGGCAAACAATAACCGGTTGTATCCGGAATATTTACCACTGTAGCACCTGCACCTATCACGGCTTCTATTACCCGGGCCAAATATTCGTTGTCGCTACGCCCGGCATCCTCGGCATAAAACTCCACATCATCCACAAACTGACGGGCATATTTAACGGCTGCAATGGCGCGTTCGATAATTTCGTCGGGATTAGAATTTAATTTTTGGTAGATATGGTAAGGCGAAGTTCCTATTCCGGTATGGATACGACCTCTTCTTGCAAATTTAAGTGCATCGGCAGCTACCTCAATATCCTTTTTTACCGCACGTGTTAAAGCACAAATAGTTGGATTGGTAACCGCCTTAGAAATTTCGACGACCGAATTAAAATCTCCAGGACTGGAGATCGGAAACCCGGCCTCTATAACATCAACACCCAGTTTTTCCAGTTGCTTAGCTACTTCTATCTTTTCAATAGTATTTAACTGGCAACCCGGGACCTGTTCCCCGTCCCTCAAAGTGGTGTCGAAAATATAAATTTTATTGTCCATAACTTTATTATCGTATTTAATGGAAGAAGCCGGGAAGACCTCTTGCCTATTATTAAAACTTTGTGACCAGACCCCGATTACTGCGTTACCTTTTTAAACATTTATCCGGTGGCTGCCAGACCCCTTGTTACATAACATTGTCAAACCAGGTCTTTGAAGCCATCTGATCAAAGCCAATATATAAAAACTTTTAATATGTCTCGATTCCTCTAATTTTATTTTCAGTTCTCAATTTCTTGAGATACTTTTCCAGCAATTCCGTCCTTAGTTTTGTGATAGCAATTCTGCCCGAACGCACAAATTGCAATACGCCATACTTATCGAGCTTCACAAACAATTCTTGCGTTTCGGCTTTATGGCCTGTTTTCTGAATTACGGTATATTCAGGTGTTACCTCCATAATTTGCGCACCATACTTACGTACGATTTCTTCTATCTCATTGCCATTAAGCAGAGCTGCTGTAGCCACTTTGTATAAAGCCAACTCCTGATGGATTATTTCATCGGTTGTAAATACAAACACTTTAAGCACATCCAACTTTTTCTCCAGTTGGCCAACCAGTTTATCCATTTGCTCGCGGGTTGTAAACACTACGATAGTAAACTTATGTACTCCTTCAAGGGCCGATTCCGAGGTATTTAAACTTTCAATGTTGATACTACGACGGGTAAAAGCCGTAGTAACCTGATTGAGTAGCCCGACATGGTTTTCGGAAAATATGGTAATTGTGAATTCTTGTTGCATGTTTCAATCTTTTTAAGCTGAAATAAATACTACTATTCTAAACGAATATCTGAAACTGAACTACCCGATGGTACCATTGGAAAAACGTTACCCTCCTTCTCAACCTTTACTTCCAAGAAAAACGGGCCATCATGTTTTACCATTTTGTCAATCGCCTCATCCAGGTTATCCCTGGATTCAACTAACGCACTATCAATTCCAAATCCGTTGGCAATCATCTGGAAATTAGGATTCAGCAACTCAGTTGAAGCGTATCGGCTATCGAAGAAAAGTTCCTGCCATTGACGTACCATACCTAAAAAGTTATTGTTCAGTACGATGATTTTAACCGCTGCTTTAGTCTGGAAAATAGTTCCCAGCTCCTGGATAGTCATTTGAAAACCTCCGTCGCCGATAAAAACGCACACATCACGTTCCGGGGCACCCAGTTTAGCACCCAAAGCAGCCGGAAGGCCAAATCCCATGGTTCCTAAACCGCCAGAAGTTACGTTACTTCTGGATTGCTTAAATTTAAAATAGCGTGAGCCCATCATTTGATGTTGACCTACATCTGTTACCAATACAGCATCATCATTAAAAGCCTTGGATACTTTATGAACCACCTCGCCCATGGTTAAACCTTCCTGTGTTGGGAAAACCTCGTTGGCAATGACTTTTTCATTTTCTATCTTGTCGCAAGTTTTAAACTCTGCCAACCATTCCGGGTATGCATTACCATTCACCTCCTTTGTTAAGGCAGGCAAAGTATCTTTTACACTTCCTAATACGGCAACATCCGCCCTTATTATTTTATTTACCTCTGCCGGGTCAATCTCTAAGTGAATAACTTTCGCCTGTTTGGCATAGGTACTAACATCACCGGTCACCCTATCATCAAAACGCATTCCGATGGCGATTAACACATCGCATTCGTTGGTTTTAACGTTTGGCCCATAATTACCGTGCATGCCTAACATACCTACATTCAATTCATAGTCGGAAGGCATAGCGGACAGACCTAACAATGTCCAAGCGGCAGGTATACCCGTTTTGTCCAGGAATGCCTTCAGCTCTTCTTCCGCATGCCCTAAGATTACTCCCTGACCAATCAACGCAAGCGGTTTCTTGGCAGAATTGATGATGTCGACCGCATCGTGTATTGATTCCGGTTTGGTCAGTGGAACCGGAGTATAGCTTCTAATGTGGTTCACCTTTTTATAGTTGAACTCCACCTCTCCAAACTGAGCATCTTTAGCTATATCAATTACTACCGGGCCCGGGCGGCCGGTCGAGGCTATAAAAAAAGCTCTTGCAATAGCTTCCGGGATTTCTTCCGCAGTTTTCACCAAATAGTTCCACTTGGTAATAGGCTGGGTGATACCAACCACATCAATCTCCTGGAAAGCATCGGTACCCAGCAATGGCGAGGCGACTTGACCAGTGATAACTACTAACGGGGTAGAATCGATCATCGCATCTGCAATACCTGTTACCGTGTTTGTGGCTCCGGGACCCGAAGTTGCAAAACAGACACCCACCTTGCCTGTAACTCTAGCGAATCCTTGTGCGGCATGAACAGCGCCCTGTTCATGGCGGGTGAGTACATGGTGAAGTTTGTCTTGATAATCGTAAAGGGCATCATACACCGGCATGATGGCGCCTCCGGGATATCCAAAAATTAAATCCACACCCTCACATAATAATGACCGAAGCAATGCTTCCGAACCGGAAATTCTCTCTTTTCCCTTGTTGTTCTTTTCCATGAGTAATTGGCTTTGTGGTTCCATAATATTTATAGATTGATTGACTTTGAGATAAGAGATCATCGACTTCTCTGACTCTTATCTGATGTATAATCGTCTAATTTCTAAATTAATCTTACTGCTCCTTTATCCGCTGAGCTTACCAAATGTGCATATGCCTTAAGTGCTTTTGACACTTGGCGTTCGCGCGGCTCCGGCATAAATGCAGTATCACCTTTTGCTTCCTCGGCTTTTCTTCTTACAGATAATTCCTCATCCGAAACAAGCACGTTGATGGAGCGTTCCGGAATATTGATTTCTATTTCATCGCCGGTCTGAACTAACCCTATTGCACCACCTGCTGCTGCTTCCGGTGAGATATGCCCGATGGATAATCCTGAGGTTCCCCCTGAGAATCTGCCATCGGTAATCAAGGCACATTTCTCACCCATGTGACGCGATTTGATATAAGATGTCGGGTAAAGCATTTCTTGCATACCAGGCCCTCCTTTGGGCCCTTCGTATATGATTACGACAACTTCACCCGCCTGTACTTCCCCTGAGAGTATACCTTCACAAGCATCATCCTGTGATTGGTAAACTCTGGCTTTTCCTTTAAATATAAAAATTGATTCATCAACACCTGCGGTTTTTACTACACACCCGTCTGCGGCAATATTTCCTTTAAGAACAGCCAGACCACCATCTTTGTTGTAAGCTTTTTCAACAGAACGGATACAACCGTTTTCCCTATCCAAATCCAGCTTGGCATAATGTGTTTTTTGCGATCCCATAGTCAGGTTTCTTATACCTGCCGGGGCACTCGTATAAATATCCTTAGCTTCATCCGAAACGTTTGGATTAGTTACATCGTATTTGGCAACTGCTTCTTTTAAGGTAAGTCCATCCGCCCTGGAAACAGAATTCTCCAACAAACCGGCTTTATCCAACTCTGCAAGAATACCCAAAATACCGCCAGCCCGGTTCACATCCTCGATATGGTAATGCGAGTTTGGTGCAACCTTTGAAAGAACGGGTGTGTTCCTTGAAATCTGGTCGATATCGTCCATCGTAAAATTAACGCCTGCCTCATGTGCGATGGCTAAAATGTGCAGTACGGTATTGGTAGATCCTCCCATGGCCACATCTAAGGTCATCGCATTTTTAAACGCGTTGAATGTTCCAATATTTCTTGGCAAAACAGATTCGTCGCCATCTCTATAATATTTGTACGTATTTTCAACGATTATTTTGGCCGCTTTTTCGAATAATTGTTTTCTGTTGGCATGCGTTGCCACTATAGTACCGTTTCCTGGCAAAGCCAAACCAATGGCCTCGTTTAAACAATTCATGGAATTGGCTGTAAACATACCTGAACAAGAACCACAAGTAGGACATGCGTTTTCTTCGACCGCACTTACCTCGGCATCGGAAACCGAATCGTCCGCCGCCATCACCATGGCATCTACCAGATCAAGCGCCCTATCGCCCACTTTACCCGCTTCCATAGGGCCACCTGAAACAAATATGGCCGGAATGTTTAATCGCATAGCCGCCATCAACATTCCGGGTGTTATTTTATCGCAATTACTAATACAAACCATGGCATCGGCCCGGTGAGCATTGCACATATACTCCACACTGTCAGCAATAACATCGCGCGAAGGCAATGAGTACAACATACCGTCATGTCCCATGGCAATTCCGTCATCCACCGCAATGGTATTAAACTCCGCAGCAAAACACCCCTGGGCTTCAATCATTTTTTTTACCTCCTGCCCAATCTCATGTAAGTGAACGTGACCAGGAACAAATTGGGTAAATGAGTTAACAATGGCAATCATCGGTTTACCGAATTGCTCCTCTTTAACCCCGTTTGCCCGCCACAAGCTCCGTGCGCCAGCCATTCTTCGGCCTTCGGTAGTTGTTGCACTTCTTAATTTATTCTTCATTTCTTTTAGTATCAAATCGCAAGTATCCAGACACAAGATCATCACATCTTTACTAATGTCTATTCAACCTTTTTACACTTTTAAAATCAAACTATGCCCATAAAAATTTAGCAAAAAAAAAGCCTTTCTCAACACTGTGAGAAAGGCCTATACAAAATATCCTATATGATTATTTTTTGCACAGCATTCTCACGTTCGCTTGGTAATGACCAAGAGAATGACGTCAATGAGAATGAGTGAAAAAATATTATTCATTTCGCTTTGCTTTTGTTGAAACCAACGATTACAAATGTAGAGTTTTTTTTCAATCCCCAAAAGAATAAACGCAAAATTATGCGTTTACCTTTCATCTAATAGCAAGGCTTTCAACGCAACATCAATTCCAAAACGTATATTTTTTCATTTTCAAACAAGTCAACTGCATGTTTATACAATACCTTCCAATCTTCTTTTAAACACCTGATTGTGTGGTCGTTTACATAAGACAAAATCATTGCGACGCAGATTGTTAACTTATTCGATCATCGAATAATTAAATAGATAATCCGAATCTATTATTTTTATTATTCACTCATTCTTTGTATGAAAAACTCCTATCGTTTTTCAATAGTTTGGATAAAGGAAAACCCCGTTTTAAATTCATCATCAAAACAGGGTTTATATCATTAATGAATTATCAATTTTAGATAATAGCTTTCATGGCAGTCATAGCATCGCGCAACTCAGCACCCACAATTTCCACATCGTGGAATCGTATCGCTTCGTTAACATCTACCAACTCTTTGTTGCTCACACTGCCCTCAACGCCTTCGTTAAAGTTTTTGCCAATTATGTTAGTCTCCACTTTTTTCATAAAGTCGGTTAACAATGGCTTACAAGCGTGATCGAACAGGTAACATCCGTATTCTGCCGTATCAGAGATTACACGGTTCATTTCGAAAAGTTTTTTACGTGCGATAGTATTGGCAATCAAGGGCGTTTCGTGCAATGATTCGTAATACGCACTCTCTTCTTTGATACCTGCCTCGGTCATCGTTTCAAAAGCAAGTTCAACACCAGACTTCACAAATGCTACCAACAAAGTACCATTGTCGAAATACTCTTGCTCGCTGATTTCCACATCACCAGCAGGCGTTTTTTCGAAATCAGTTTCACCCGTTTCTGCTCTCCAACCCAATAGGTTTTTATCTCCGTTAGCCCAGTCCTCCATCATGGTAGAAGAAAACTCTCCGCTCATGATGTCATCCATATGCTTTTGAAATAATGGACGCATGATAACTTTCAACTCTTCGGCAATTTTAAATGCTTCAATCTTAGCAGGATTTGAAAGACGATCCATCATGTTAGTGATACCACCGATTTTTAAAGCTTCGGTAATTACTTCCCATCCATACTGGATCAATTTAGAGGCATATCCTTTTTCAATTCCTTTTTCAACCATTTTGTTGAAAGAAAGAATAGAACCAGTTTGTAACAAACCACAAAGAATGGTTTGCTCTCCCATCAAGTCTGATTTAACCTCTGCTACGAAAGATGAGCGAAGCACACCAGCCCTGTGACCTCCGGTTGCCACGGCATATGCTTTTGCAATTTCAAGTCCATCACCGTTCGGGTCATTCTCGGGGTGAACAGCGATTAGGGTTGGAACACCAAATCCTCTTTTGTACTCTTCACGTACCTCCGAACCCGGGGATTTAGGAGCAACCATAACAACCGTAAGGTCTTTACGGATTTGCATTCCTTCCTCAACAATATTGAAACCATGCGAATAAGAAAGTGTGGCGCCCTGTTTCATCAATGGCATTACCTCAGTTACCACGTTCGTGTGTTGCTTATCAGGAGTAAGGTTTACTACCATATCGGCGGTTGGAATCATTTCTTCGTAAGTTCCAACGGCAAAATTGTTTTCAGTAGCATTTTTCCACGATTGTCGCTGCTCCTTGATAGCTGCTTCACGCAAAGTGTATGAAACATCCAGGCCAGAATCCCTCATGTTAAGCCCCTGGTTTAAACCTTGCGCCCCACATCCTACGATTACAACTTTTTTGCCTTTAAGCTTCTTAACTCCATCCGCAAATTCCGAGCTGTCCATGAATTCGCAAACTCCCAATTGATTCAACTGCTCACGCAACGGTAAAGTATTAAAATAATTAGCCATTTTAATAAATTTAGATATTAAATATTTTTAGAATAAACACTGAAAACGAGTAAAATAACCAGCTTCCCTTTAACGGATTAGCAAGTTACAGAACTTCACATTACAAATCAACAGATAAAAACATTAACAAATATCGTAAAAAAGCACTTTTATTAGGTACTTTTCATGGATTTATAAATATACAGAAACAATGAATAAAAAATTACCGTTCAAATTCGCTTCTAAAAACAATGGGTGTAACACCGGTTTGCTTTTTGAAAAACTTGGTAAAATACGATTGATCGGTAAAATTAAGCTGGTCGGAAATTTGGGTAACCGTGAGGTTAGTATGGACCAATAACCTTTTTATTTCCAGTATTTGTTTCGATTGGATGATTTCGTTAGAAGTACGCCCCGTTAATTGCTTAAGGGTTTGGGTTAGATGGTTGGGAGTGATGGCCAATAACTCTGCATATTGGTTCACGTTTAAATTGTTGTGGTAATTTTCCTCTACTAACTGAAAAAACCGCTTCACAATCAGATGCCCTTTCCCTGATGACACCCCTTCTTCTTCGGTAGGATATAATCTGGCCGTATAGTTTAATATAGTATCTAACAGAGAACGAAGCAGGTTAATGTCGCCGCCATCCTTTCTGCCCACTTCATCAATTCCTTTAACAAACAATTGTTTTAAAAATTCACAATCTGATCGGTCTACCAATTGCAACGGCGGATTGTCCTGATGAATATTAAAAAAGAAAGGAAATTCGAGCAAACGATTCTGGTTGTTTTTATCGAACAGATAAAATTCGGCGGCAAAAATAAAAAGGTAGCCTTCAATATCGCTTGAAAATTCGATTTTATGGGCCTGCCCGGGCGACATATAAAATACACAGGGCGGCTCAATTTTGTACTCACTACTATCAATCACATGAAATCCTGAACCTTTTGTGAGATACAATACCTCAAAAAAATCGTGGCGGTGCGGATAGCTCACCCTAAAATGACGGTTGGCATCAAAAGGCTCCACATGAAAATGCCGGCTGGCATGCTGCGGATGACTAAAGGATCTTAACCCGTAGGTTGGTATGTTTTGTTTTGTTGTTGGCACGTAGAGAAAAAGTTATGGCTAAAGATAGGAAATTTGAACCATACCTCGTTGTAATATTTCAATCCTTCCGCTGCGAAATCATATAAGCTACGCCAAGTCTCAGCTCACCATAGGAAAACCCATTCCCTAACTCTTTTTTAAGTGGAGTCAGAGCAAAAGTATCCAGTTTATGAATAACCTTTTCGATCATGGCCAGTTTTCCCTGGCCTATAAAATCCAACGCATCCAATTCTCCCAACTGAACATAGTGGGCAAGATGTCCTTCCACGGTTCCTTCGGTTAGTGACCTTTCTTTGGCAATGGCTTGAATGTTTTTACCGTCTTTGTACATTTCGTAGGACACCAACTTGGTGTCTGCTTTTTCCTTTTTATCCTTGGGTAGTTTTTTCTTTTTATTGGGATTCAGGTTATCTCTCGATTCTGCAAAGTCAGGCTTTCTAATGGCATTTCTGTCAAAATCTGTTCCGTCAATAGCTGTGTTAATTAAAGATTGTGCCTTATAGATTACCTGCAATTGTCCGTAGAATAAATTGGAAAGATCAACCAGTTCCGTGTGGTATGCTTTGGCCCCTTTTACACCTTTTAGCTCAGCACATAGATCCCTGATGTTATCGTGAATGGCTTTGATCAAGGGCTCAAAGTACCCAGCTGCCCTGCTAACCCTTTCGTGCAGATGGGGAAGATAATTGGCATGTCCCGAATTAACAATACGATTTACCTCTGCCCTGAAAGAATCAGCTACTGTGCGCAATGGTTCCGATGCTTTCATCCATTCCAATGCCTTGAAATGATATTGCTGCTTGACAGAGCGCTTGGCATCCTTGGTGTAGGAAGAAACATGAAAACTTAAATCTTGCATTAAACCCGAAAAATCGAAGGCTCGCATCACAAAACTGTTAAAATACTTTCTGGATTCTTGCTGAAGAATGGGCTCCAGCTCCGCTTGCTTTTTCTTTAAAGTCGAAAATGTTTTTAAAGACGGATCCACCTGAAAACCTTCCTTGGGAACGGGAGATGTAAGTATCAGTCCATCCAGACTTCTAAGTCTTGAAAGCGCCACGTAAATCTGACCAGGTGCAAAAGCATTCTGTACATCTATTATGGCTTTATCAAAGGTCAAGCCCTGACTTTTATGCACTGTTATTGCCCAAGCCAGCTTTAAGGGGTATTGCTTAAATGTTCCTACAATACTCTCCTCAATTTCGTTAGAATCTTTATCTATGGAGTATTTCTTGTTTTCCCAGATGTAAGGTTCGGCAATAGCAGGTTCATCTCCGTTGTTAAAACTGACCTCTATTTCATCTTTGTGTAATCTGGTAATTGTTCCTATTTTACCGTTGAAATATTTTTGCTGGCCCGAATAATCGTTTTTAGTGAACATGACCTGCGCTCCCTTTTTAAATTCTAATTGAGGCTCTATAGGATAACTGTATTCTTTAAAATCGCCAATCACCTCCGCTTTAAAATAAACGGACTTCTCTTTAATGCTTTGAAGCGCCTTTAAGTTTTTGTCGTTGGCTATTCGATTATGTGTTGTCAACAATATTACACCCTCATCGCTTTTTTGTTGGTAATTGGGTTTGTAAAATTTGTTTAGCAGTTGCGCATCCGCATCTGTCATTACGTTGTTACGAAGGTTATTCAATAAGCCAATAAAAGTATTGTCGGACTGACGATATATTTTCTCCAGTTCTACGTACAGGGGTGGCATCTGCCTTAATACTTGCGAATGGAAAAAGAATGCACTCGGGTAATAAGCCCCAATAACCCTCCACTCGTCATCTTTAACCACTGGAGGCAGCTGCAACAAATCGCCGATAAACAAGACCTGAACCCCACCAAACGGTTCATCTCTTTGTCGCCGGACACTCCTTAGAATCAAATCAATAGCATCCAGCAAATCAGAACGCAACATACTTACCTCATCAATAATCAACAGCTCCATTTTCTTGAGCATATTGCGCTTGGTTTTATGCATCTGAAAAGAGCTTAACAAAGTACGAGGCGTATTTACTTGTGTATTAATAGTTTGATTTGCCAGCCCATTGTTGTCTGGCACAAAAGCACCAAAGGGTAGTTGAAAAAGCGAATGCAATGTAACACCCCCTGCATTGATGGCAGCAATTCCGGTGGGTGCAGCAACAATAACACTTTTGTGCGTATGATTTTTAATGTTTCTTAAAAAGGTGGTTTTTCCTGTACCCGCCTTACCCGTTAAAAATATATTTTGGCTGGTATTATTGATAAATTTTGCCACCAATTGTGGTAACGAATCGTACTGCTGGCTCATCTTGGATTACATTTGTTCAATTCGCAAAATAAGCAAAGATTTTGGAGAGGTCAACAGAATTTCTCAAAGAGTATGGCAGATATATACATCCATCTTTTCATTGACAGGATTGACATGCTATATTATTTCTTGTAGATCTTGTTTTAAAATCCATGTATACACAAAACTCAATCTTCAGAAAATAGAAACCACTCTTCGTTGCCCTTAAGATTTTTAAAATCGGTAGAAGCCCGAAGAATAGAGGCCAACAAATCATATTCGGGCATTTGATAGTCTAAATTATATCCCGTATTTAAAAACACCATAAAAGAATCCAGACAGGTACCCTGGTAATCGGTCAGATGCATAATGTTTTCACGGGAAACAAAATAATTAAAGCGCTTGCTTTTATACTGAATATCTTCCAATCTGTGTACCAAGTTACGTTGTTCTACTACCTTATCCTTGCCTCCCAACGAAATACCAACACCAAAAGTACCGTTTGCTGCTTTGGCATCTGACTTACCCCAGGCAACGGCTTCGGCAAAGCTATCCTGCCAGGCATCTATTTTTTCCTTCGCCTTTTCAGTGTCCGTTTTTTCCAGCTTTAAATCTTTAAAAGCCTGCTTGAAATGCGCATAGGAGTAGTATCGGACCACTTCTACCTCACCCAAAGAGTATATATTGGGGTGCACCTTTAACTCTATGGTCCCTTCCATTGAGAACCAAATACCTGGGACTACCCAAGTGGCGTCTTTGTACCCTAAACTATGAAAACGTAAAGTATCCCCAACCGTGCCTGAGATTTCAAAATATCCTTCATCATCCGACAAGGTAACCTCCCCTGTCTTTATATTTTTTACTGCTCCGTATTGCACCGCATCTTTAGAATTCGATTCATTTAAATAAACACCAAACGTTTTTTCTTCCCTATCCTGCGAAAAAGAAACAGAAACGATTAGCAACAAAGCAATTATTGATATAAAATATTTAGTTTTCATTTTAATATTATCTATTTTTCCGGGCTTGTAGCTCCGACTCAAATTTTTTCAATAAATCATGAATACGTTGCTTTACAATCATAGGATTATCTCTTGATGTCACTTTAAGATTAACATTACAATACACAATAAAGTGGTTGAGCTTTTCTCCTTCAACGTATCGTGAAACATCCTTTATAACATCCCTATTAAAAAAAACATTTATCTTCTCCTGATCCTTGGCTTTAGATATTTCTTTGATAGCGTTTCTTTTTCTTCGTTCTTTTTTGCTGGTGTAATAATGCACATAACTAACTGGGTTAATAACCGCTGCCAACACTGGCGGCTTACTCGCGAAAGCATTACTTCGCAGCGCCATCGGTGTTTCACTTTTCTTTCGCATTTTTATGTCCTCGGGTAAGTGCAAATGTAATTCTTGCTTTGCTGGAACATCCACCGAGCGAATCATATATGTACGCCGAGCCAATTTCAACTCCATTCCTTCGCTCATTGTTTTAAACCTGGCCACTTTTACTACCCTTGCTTCGTACCCTAAACCAAATACTTTTAACGAATCTGAAGGATTAAAAACATTCCTGAAAGTACCCATCGAATCGGTAGCAAATACCTGCATGGTTTCATAACTGATGACCTGCGCGTTCTCAATGGGCCTGTCATCCGTTTTGTCAAAAACAAATAGCTTCACCCAAACTTCGTTATTCAGGCTATCTTGAGCATGTGCCCAGCAAAAAGGCAGCATCAATAAAACCAATACAGTCAAACGCATCATAAAACAGAAATCGAGCGAAAAATAGAAACAAATGGGGAACAACACATATTTATTAGACGGGATTAACAAAACTTTAACCTAATTGGATTGTTACAACAACCGTACCTATTGGTAGCATATTTTAAAACAGAAGACATATTACCTGTACATTATCATACAATAGGCACATATGATTTGCAATTAGGTTGCTTTCATTATATTTTTGCAGCAAATTATAAATTAAGTACTATCATGTTAGAACAATACAAAGAAGTTGTTGAGCAAGCCTGGGAAAACAGGGATCTATTAAGCAAGACTGAAACGCAAGACGTTATCCGCGAGTTAATGGAAATGTTGGACAAGGGCAAAATCAGGGTTGCGGAGCCAAACGGTGATGATTGGAAAGTAAATGAGTGGGTAAAGAAAGCCGTCATCCTTTATTTCCCAATTCAAAAGATGGAAACCATCGAGGCTGGCCCCATGGAATTCCACGATAAGATGGCACTTAAAAAGAACTATGCCGAACTAGGTATACGTGTGGTTCCCCATGCTGTAGCCCGTTATGGTGCTTATATTTCAAGTGGGGTTGTGCTTATGCCTTCATACGTTAACATTGGTGCATATGTTGAGGGTGGTACCATGGTAGATACCTGGGCAACTGTTGGTAGCTGTGCCCAAATCGGCAAAAACGTTCACCTTAGTGGTGGTGTAGGTATTGGTGGCGTATTGGAACCTATACAAGCCGCTCCTGTAATTATTGAGGATGACGCTTTTATTGGCTCCCGTTGTATTGTTGTTGAAGGATGTAGAGTTGGAAAAGAGGCCGTATTAGGTGCCAATGTAGTACTGACTGGTTCTACCAAAATCATTGATGTCACCGGTGACGAGCCTGTGGAATACAAAGGTTACGTTCCTCCACGCTCGGTAGTTATACCTGGAAGCTATACCAAGAAATTCCCGGCTGGAGATTTCCAGGTACCTGCTGCACTTATCATAGGAAAGCGCAAGGAATCGACGGACAAGAAGACTTCGTTGAATGATGCCCTGCGTGAGAACAACGTAGCAGTCTAAATCTTTTTGCAATAAAGCGTCAAATACAGCGTTACGCTTGCCAGAAAATACTCATTTACACATGTTAAACTACGTTTTTTCTAGCTTCATAAGCCTTGTCTTTAACACTTTATTATCAAAGAAATCAGTGCATCTTATACAAAAAGCAAATTGGTCAATGGTCATTAGTCAATAGGTACTAATGACCATTAACCAATATACTAATGACCCATTTATGCAAGACGATATCAAAAAAGCCGTTGAGGTTTTACAACAGGGTGGATTGATACTTTATCCTACCGACACGATCTGGGGTATCGGTTGTGATGCCTCCAATGCAGAGGCTGTTAAAAAAGTGTACGAACTCAAAAAGCGCGAAGACAGCAAAAGCATGTTGGTATTGTTGGATAACGATGCCAGGCTGAATTCGTATGTAACTGAAGTTCCGGAGATCGCATGGGATTTGATTGAATTAAGCACCAAACCTATTACCGTTATCTACCCCAATGCCAAAAACCTGGCCGCTAACTTATTGGCAGAAGATAAAAGTGTAGGGATAAGAATCACCAAGGAAGAGTTCTCAAAGAAATTGTGCGAAAGATTTAAAAAACCCATTGTTTCAACTTCAGCAAATATTAGTGGGGAACCTTCGCCTAAGCATTTTGGTGAGATTTCTGACGATGTTAAAAATGGGGTTGACTACATTGTTGAGTTCAGGCAGGATGAAACCAACAATCCTGCTCCATCAAGCATTGTAAAACTTGAAGTGGATGGTCAGGTAAGAATTATTAGGGAATAAAAAAACACCAAGGCACTAAAAAACACGAAGGATTACTATTCAATGAGCACAGAAAATATAGAATTCCACCACAAAGATCCGGTTCAAATCCGTTTTAATGATATTGACGGCCTGGGGCATGTAAATAACGCTACCGTTCAGGAATACTTTGATTTAGGTCGATTAGGCTATTTTAATAAAGTATTTGACAACCATGTAAACTGGAATGAATTTGGTGCTGTAGTAGCTTCTATCAAAACAGATTTTTTAGCGCCCATATTCTTAAATGAGACGTTGTTTGTAAAAACCAAGATAAAAATGATTGGTGACAAAAGTATGCAACTGGTACAGCATATTGTTGACAAGAAGGGTACCATAAAAGCCACATGCAGTTCGGTTATGGTGGGCTATGACCCTAAAACTCATACCTCCAGGGTTATACCGGAAACTTGGAGACTAAGTATTGCGAAAGTTGAGGGGTGGTAAAACCATGCCCTACTTTTTAATCCTTCCGGGGTTTTTGCCGATGAATTCTTTCCAGCTTTTAACCGACTTCCCGGTCTTTAGATTCTGATTCTGGAAGAAATGGCAAAGTGCCGCAGCAACACCATCGGTGGCATCGAGATACTTAGGCTCTGATTCTATTTTAAGATAGCGCGAAAGGAAATTAGCCACCTGCTCTTTACTTGCGCCACCATTGCCGGTAATAGCCTGTTTGATTTTTAGAGGGGCATATTCAAATACGGGAAGGTCGCGGGAAAGGGCGGCCGCCATAGCCACCCCTTGTGCACGCCCAAGCTTAAGCATGGATTGCACATTTTTACCGAAAAAAGGGGCTTCTATCGCCAGTTCGTCGGGATGGTAATTATCACAAAGCCGGATAATTGTTTCGTATATTTTTTTGAGTTTGATATAATGGTTGTCGTATTTTTGCAGTTCCAGGACGCCCATTGAAACCAACGTGGCTTTATTACCCAGCACCTTTAGAACGCCATAGCCCATCACCGTTGTACCGGGATCAACACCTAATATAATGCGTTCTTTGACCACTCAATTAACTATAAAGATTTTAATATAGTGCTGAAATATAAAGCATCCTGCCCAAATTCCGAGCTCATTTGTCCAAGTACGACAAGGGATTGTTTGTTAATAGCCTCCAGATCCGACGGTGTCGCCACCTTACATTGCACAGAAACAGTTCGCTCCTCTTTTTTTTCGGCTGCCATCACTTCATAAATCCCTATCTCACTCATAGGAATCAGGTTCTTGATCAATGGCTTGTAGGTGTCCCTGACCCACTTATCCCACATTTCGAATTTGCTTATGTTGATTACAAAAGTTGTGTTGAATATAAACATATAATTCATTCAATTAAGGAATGTTGCCCCTGCCGTCCAGGCAGGGAACAAAAATAAAATTGTCTACTATTTTATGTTATCAAACCCACAATACGGAACCAATACATCTGGTATTTTAATTCCTTCAGGAGTTTGGTTGTTTTCAAGAATAGCAGCCACAATACGAGGTAATGCCAAAGCACTTCCGTTTAAGGTATGCGCCAATTCCGGCTTTTTCATGTCTTTGCCCTTATATCTGCATTTTAAACGATTGGCCTGATAACTTTCAAAATTGGATACCGAACTAACCTCTAACCAGCGTTCTTGAGCCGCCGAATATACTTCAAAATCAAATGTTAATGCCGACGTAAAGCTGATATCGCCACCACACAAACGCAAAATACGGTAGGGTAATCCTAGTTTGTTCACCAATCCTTCAACATGAGCTACCATATTATTTAATGCTTCATACGATTTTTCGGGATGGGAGATTTGCACGATCTCCACCTTATCGAACTGGTGCAGGCGGTTTAATCCGCGGACATGTGCGCCCCATGAACCAGCCTCGCGGCGAAAACATGGCGTGTAGGCCATATTTTTAATGGGCAAATCCTCTTCTTTCACAACCTCATCGCGATAAATATTGGTAACCGGAACCTCCGCCGTTGGTATTAGATACAAATTATCGGCCGTAGCATGATACATCATACCTTCTTTGTCGGGTAACTGACCAGTACCAAAACCCGAATCTTCGTTCACAACAATCGGAGGCAGCACTTCCAAATAACCTGCCTTTTCACCTTCATCTAAAAAGAAACTGATTAATGCGCGTTGCAACCGGGCGCCCTTACCTTTATATACGGGAAAACCTGCCCCTGTGATCTTAGTACCCAGCTTGAAATCTATAATATCATATTTCTCGATCAACTCCCAGTGCGGAAGTTTCTCGCCTACAATTTCTTTTATTACACCGCCTTCTTTCACCATCTCGTTATCCTCATCGCTATTTCCCTGAGGTACGGATGGATGCGGAACATTTGGAAGCTTAACCAACTCAATATCTAAAGCAGCCGTTGTATCATTCAACTGGCTGTTTAATTCCTTGATGGCTTCTTTTAGATTGGCTGTTTTTGATTTTGCCTCATTTGCTTCCTGCGCCTTCCCCTGCTTAAACAACATCCCAATCTCTTTGGATAAGGTGTTCATTTCGGCCTGTTTTTGATCAACCGCACTTTGGGTAGCCTTACGGTTATCGTCAAGTTCAACGATAGATTCAACTATCTGGGCAGCATCAAAGCGCTTTATTTTAAGACGATTTATCACTTCGTCCTTGTTCTCGCGGATAAATTTAAGCGTAAGCATTATATTTCGTGTATTCTGGTTTGTTAGTCTACGGATAAAAAAAATCTCCTGAATCCGTTACGAAAGTAACAAAAACAGGAGACTCTTAAAATCATTACAAATCTTTTTTATTCAGCAGCAAAAGGCTCAACTGAAACATAAGATCTGTCGTTTCTTTTTTTACGGAATGTTACTGTTCCATCAATAAGTGCAAATAAAGTATGGTCTTTTCCCATACCTACATTGTCACCTGGGTGATGCTGAGTGCCTCTTTGGCGAACGATGATGTTACCGGCTCTGGCAGACTGGCCACCAAAAATTTTAACACCTAAACGTTTACTTTCGGACTCCCTACCGTTTTTCGAACTACCGACTCCTTTTTTATGTGCCATCTTATTCTAATTTTTTATTATCCAACTAAAATGTCTTCAATTTGAATTTGAGAAAATTGTTGACGGTGACCGTTTTTCTTCTTGTAACCTTTTCTTCTTTTCTTTTTGAAAACGATTACCTTATCACCTTTAACGTGTGTAAGTACCTTAGCGGTAACTTTAGCCCCCTCTACAACTGGTGCTCCTACCTGAACAGTTCCATCGTTGTCGATTAGCATCACTTTTTCAAATTCAACAGCAGCTCCTTCTTCTTGAGCCAGACGGTGTACATAAATCTTGCTGTCTTTTTCTACTTTAAATTGCTGTCCTGCAATATCTACAATCGCGTACATCACAAATTGTTTAAAAATTTAATCCAGGAGGCGGGCTTCTCTCTCATAATCAGCCACTTTACCATGCCCCACAAGAAACATTGGAGTGCAAAAGTACACATTAATTTTATTCCTGCAAAAATATTTTATTTAAAAGCATGAATTTCAATACGATTAGTTAATAGTTGATTGGCCAATAGCGCTTAAAATTACCTAATTAGGCTATACTAAAACTGATAATGCTGTAAGTATCATTAGTCGATACATTCGCTTTCGTGTTAAAACATACAAGACTGCATAATAACAAATGAGATATTTCTTTTAACCCGGATTATGCATTAGAACTTCGTCGTGAACATTGAAAGTGCAATAAAACAAGGCTTTACTGAAACGAGGCATCGCATCGTTATGGTGAGTTGAAGCGAAGCAGCGGAGTGTCTTGTTTTGAAAACAATTTCAATGTGTAATAGATTTTCTAATGCATATTGCGGGTTTAATTGACTATACCATTATCCATGTTACAAAAAGTTAGTTGTCCCAAAATCACAATCCACTTTTGACTACTGACCAATATGCTTTGTTGAACTGCTGATATAAGTTCGAACTTTGTTAAAAACATTTTGTTATATTTGTTTTAATATTATAAACATTACGTGTCTTCGCTATATCGAAGTTAGTCTATGAGCAAAAAGAAAATTAAACTAAATATACTTGGCTTGTCCTATAGCCAAACCCAATCGGGAGCGTATGCTTTGGTTTTGGCCGAAGAAGAAGGAGAAAGAAGAATTCCTATTATTATTGGAGGGGTAGAAGCACAATCTATTGCTATTAAATTAGAAGGACTTGAACCACCCCGTCCGCTCACCCACGATCTGTTTTTAAACTTCTCGCGTGCTTTTGGCATCGAAATTATTGAGGTAGTTATTTATAAACTGGAAGAAGGTATTTTTTACTCCGAGCTGGTTTGCAAAAAGGATGGGGAACAATTAAGAATTGACTCCAGAACTTCTGACGCGGTGGCACTGTCTTTACGCTTCAATTGTCCAATTTATACGTACGAAACAATTATCGAATCGGCGGGTATCGTGCTCGATGTTAGCAAAGACAAGGAGTTGGAGTTAGATGTTGATGAGCATGCCGCCAAAGGAGGAGAGTCAAAATATTCAAAAAAATCGTTGGACGACCTTCATAAGCTATTGGATGAGGCCATTGGTAACGAAGATTACGAAAAAGCTTCAGAAATAAGGGACGAAATTCAAAAAAGAAGTGCATCCTAACATTCAATTATAAACCTCATACATCAGGGATTCATGAGTAAAAAATTTATTCTGGTCATTGCTATGCTTTTACTGGCGGTGACACAACCCGCCTGGGCCAATTCGGTTGTTGAAACAACGCATGGCAGTGGCATATCCTTTCCAGGTGTTGCCAGGGGGGTTATTGGAATGATTGTTTTAATTGGCATAGCCTGGGTTTTCAGCACTAATAAAAAAGCAATAAACTGGAAGGTGGTTGGTATCGGGGTTTCTATTCAACTGATATTGGCCATTTCTATTTTAAACATCCCCTTTGTTCAATCCTTTTTTGAGTTTGTTAGTAGAGGTTTTGTTCAGGTATTAAACTTTACAGAAGCCGGTACTGCCTTTTTATTTAAAAGTTTTGGTTCCGGAGAAATTGAGTCTCCCCTATTGAACTTCGCCGTAACTATTCTGCCTACCATTGTATTTTTCTCTGCTTTGACAAGCCTTCTGTTTTATTTCGGTATCATTCAAAAGGTGGTATATGTTTTAGCCTTGGCAATGACCAAATTAATGCGCTTATCGGGTGCCGAGAGCCTATCCGTGGCAGGAAATATTTTTCTTGGCCAGACAGAATCCCCACTGATGATCAAAGCCTATCTCGATAAAATGAACCGTTCGGAGATGCTATTGGTAATGTCGGGAGGAATGGCTACCCTGGCAGGAGGCGTACTGGCCGTTTATATTAAAATTTTGGGCGGAGGAGACCCTGCTCAGGAGGTGATGTATGCCAAACACCTGCTGGCTGCTTCCATTATGGCGGCACCCGGTGTAGTTGTCATTTCAAAAATACTGCTTCCTCAGACAGAAAAAATTGACAACGAGGTAATTGTTGGCAAAGAGAAAATAGGTAAAAACGTACTGGATGCCATATCCAACGGAACCACAGAAGGACTAAAACTGGCTGTTAACGTAGGTGCCATGCTATTGGTATTTATTGCATTTATTGCAATGGCCAATTATATTTTCCTGAAAATAGGTCATTACTCCGGTTTAAACGAGATAATTGCGAATGGCACTAATGGTGAATATTCCGAATTGAACCTGCAATTTATCCTGGGATATCTATTTTCTCCTTTGATGTGGCTGATAGGTGTTTGCAAAGAGGATATAGACCTGGTAGGACGTGTTTTGGGCGAGAAACTGATTATGACCGAGTTTATTGGTTATGTGAGCCTGGGAGAATTGAAAGAGGCGGGAGCCTTTGCCCAACAAAAATCGGTTTACATAGCTACCTATGTACTTTGCGGCTTTGCTAATTTCGCATCCATCGGTATTCAGATAGGAGGTATTGGCGCAATAGCCCCAAGCCAGCGCGTTACATTAACTCAGTTAGGTGTTCGGGCCTTATTGGCAGGAACGTTGGCATCGCTTCTTTCTGCTACTATTGTTGGAATGATATTGGGTTAAAGACATTTAAATTTTTCTTAGCGACAGGGAGATTATTTACAACGTGCAAATATTTTCCCCGTCACTTTTTTTTGCGTACTTGTAACTTATCTTCACTCACAAGCGTCTCACCTAATATCTATCGGCATACCTTAATCATTATAATATTCAAATAGTATAACTTTCATAATCATGCAAAAACTAAAAATTTATTTTGTCGTTGCTGCTGTGCTTTTAAGTATGAACAATTGCATAATCAATGAAGTAAGCGGGCATGCGAATATAGTTATCGACCAAGCTGAAATAGACTTTGAAAACGTGGCAAGCCTTGTTGTGAACGGTTCGTTTTGTAACGTAAACATTGATAGCCACAGCTCAGACAACCTTCTTTTTAAGGGTGAAATTAAATCCAGCAAACAGCGTGATGACATTAAAATCAAGTACAAACAAAATGGCGCTAAACTAGTGGTGTGGATCGAAAGACCCAAAACGCTAAGAGGCTCTTTTAAAGGAGTACTTGATTTCAAGGTGCCCACCAACACCAATATAGATGTCGACAATTCATCGGGAAGCATGTATGTGGCCAATATCGGGCAAAGCACGATTGAACTCAAGGCAAGCTCCGGAAGCATTAGGGTCGAAAATGTTGACAGCCATCTCGAAGCTAAAACCAGCTCAGGAAGTTTAAAAATTAATAATATAAGGGGTGACCTGACTTGCATATCCTCGTCAGGCAGCCAATCCATTGTAGAGGTTGCTGGAGACGTAATCTCCAAATTATCTTCTGGAAGTATTAGCATGGAAGACATTAAAGGCAATGTTGTTAGCGAAAGCTCATCTGGCTCCCAAAGCATACAATTGGTGAAAGGAAATATAAAAGCTACAGCATCATCGGGTAGTATCCATCTTAACGATATACATGGTCATGTTAAAGCTAAGGCGAGTTCCGGCAGCATTAAACTAAACAACATCACAGGGGCGCTTGATCTTTACACTTCCAGCGGGGGACAATATGGCGAAGAGATCATGCTTACGGGCAATTCGTCGTTTAAATCTTCATCGGGCGGCATTAAAATTGGGGTATTAAACTCCGCGGATGAACTTTCTTTTGACCTAACAGCCTCTTCCGGCGGATTACAAGCAAAAGGTATCAACGGGAGAAAGGAACTAAAAATTAACAAAGGGGCCATACTGATAACGGGCGCCAGTTCATCAGGAGGACAAAAATATTATTAATCCGTTTAATCCTTGCACTTTTCCAAAGTTTTGAGCTTTAGAAAAGTTGTTATAAATCGAGATAAATGATATCTTGTGTTTACACACATACAAGTTCACATGAGCACGTTCGATTATTCCATTGCATACCACCTCACTTCCGATTTACAGGAAGACAAAAACGGCAAATATATTTGTAATTACAAAGCCGATATCAAGGTAAACAAATCGTCCGGGGACTATTTAAAAGTTGGACAGTTCAGTTTTACCATCATACTTTTGAACCAGATTCGACATGCAGGTCTTCAGCTGATAAAAATATTGGAACAACAGGAAGAATTAATTAATCCCTGCGAACAATTTGTAAAATTGGAGACCGGCGAATTTAAAAACGATTTAAAAGAAGTTATCCAGGGCAACATCTGCATTATTCACCAACTGGATTTACTTCCCGGGTTTAGGGGAAAAAATATTGGCGCCAGTGTGATTGAAGATTTTTGCTGTCGGTTCAAATCCATGTTTTCAGTACTCGCTGTTGAAGTGGAGCCATTCCAAATTACCACCATGAAGAAAAAGCGAAAAACAGGGGGTGAATTGGATGAATTTTCAAAAGCCATGAAATACGAGGATGACGTTTTTGATGAAGAAACAGCAAAATTAAAGCTGTTTTCGTTCTTCCAAAAGGTAGGTTTTAGTTACTTGAAAAAAGACTGGTTTTATATGAGCACATCGGTGACAAAACCGAAAGCGATAAATCATTAGAAAAACAAAGCCCGAAGAAATCAATCCCCGGGCTTTAATTATTTTTTAGAGCCTATTGCATCTTACCGCCAATTGAAAAATCCAGGTGGCGAGATGTTATTTAACTCCATATGTATTGTTTAGTCTGTAAGCTATAGTTTTGCCTTAATGGCTGCAGTCTCTGCTTCGAAACCTGGTTTTTCCAACAAGGCAAACATATTCTTTTTGTATGCCTCCACTCCCGGCTGGTCGAATGGGTTAACATTTAAAATATAACCGCTGATACCACAAGCTATCTCAAAGAAATACAACAATTGACCCAGGTAATACTCGTTCAATTCCGGAATTTCAATCTTGATATTTGGCACGCCACCGTCAACATGCGCCAATAGCGTACCTAGTTCAGCCATCTTATTCACGTCATCCACACGTTTACCTGCCAGGAAATTTAAACCATCCAGATCGGCCTCATCCGTTGGGACCGTAACCGTTTTATTGGCATTGGTTACTGTAATAATAGTTTCAAAGATGTTACGAACACCCTCCTGAATCCACTGTCCCATCGAGTGAAGGTCAGTTGAAAAATCAACAGCTGCAGGAAAAATACCTTTATTATCTTTTCCTTCGCTTTCGCCGTACAATTGCTTCCACCACTCTGCTACAAAGTGAAGTTTAGGCTGGTAGTTCACTAAAATTTCTGTTCCCTTTCCGTTTTTGTATAGCTCGTTACGTACGGCAGCATAGGTGGCTGCAGCACTGTTTTCTGCTTCGTCTGCCGTAATTTTTTCCATATCCTGTGCTCCCTTAACCAAACCACGAATATCGATGCCGGCCACGGCTATAGGCAATAAACCCACTGGTGTCAGCACAGAAAAACGACCTCCCACATCATCTGGAATAACGTAAGTCTTATATCCTTTTTGATCTGCCAAAGTTCTTAATGCACCTTTTTTAGCGTCGGTGATGGCCACAATACGATCTTTCGCCTCTTCTGCCGAATATTTGCTTTCCAGCAAATCTTTTAACAATCGGAAAGCCAATGCTGGTTCAGTGGTAGTTCCTGACTTGGAGATGACTACCAAAGCAAAAGATTTATCCTTTAAAAGGTCTAACAATTCAGCGGTATAATCTTCGCCTATATTTTGACCAGCGTAAACTACCACAGGATTTTTCCTGTCTGTAATTAACTGATCGAAACTGTTTGACATAGCGTCAATAACCGCTCTGGCCCCCAGGTAACTTCCGCCAATACCGATGACAACAACAACATCAGCTTTTGATTTCAGGCTGGCTGCAGTCGCTTCAATATCGGCTAATTGACCATCGTCAATGCTGGATGGAAGGTTTACCCATCCAAGGAAATCGCTTCCTTTCCCTGTTTTTTCGTATAAAGATTTAAGGTGAGAGGCAATCTCGTTTTTGTATCCGCTCACTTTCTCTTCTGAAATAAAATCGAAAGTTCTTGAGATATCAATTTTTAAATTTTCCATGGTGAAATTGATTTTTATGAATAAGGACTATATTTTAACGTAAGTTCTCAGTGAGCAAACGTATTTCGATGGATGGTGAAATACGCTCGTAGATTATATTGTAAACCGCATCAGTAATCGGCATGTTCACTTTATATTTTTCATTGATCTCTTTAATGCTTTTAACCGCATAGTAACCCTCAGCAATCATTAACATCTCCATTTGCGCATATTTAACCGAGTAGCCCTTTCCAATCATAGTCCCAAAGGTCCGGTTGCGGCTAAATTGCGAATATCCCGTCACCAACAAGTCGCCCAAATAGGCCGAACTTTTTATGTCACGGGTAATTGGATGCACCGTGTCCACAAATCGCTTGATCTCCTGAATTCCATTCGACATCAATACCGCCTGAAAGTTATCGCCATATCCCATTCCATGACAAATACCCGAGGCCACCGCCATAATATTTTTTAAAACGGCAGCAAATTCAGTCCCGTAAATATCGTCCGAAATAGAAGTCTTGATGTAACTGCAGTTTAAAAAAGAAGCAAATGCCCGGGCCTTTTTTACGTCCTGGCAGGCAATAGTCAAATACGAGAGTCGTTCTAACGCAACCTCCTCGGCATGACAGGGACCGGAAATCACCCCGATGCTATCCAATGGCACATCATAAAACTTGTTCAAAAACGTACCCACAATCATATTTTCTTCAGAAACCAAACCTTTAACCGCGGACACCATAAACTTATCCTTTATCGGCACCGATAATTCGCTTAAGGTATTTTTTAAAAAGGCTGACGGAATTGCAATAATAAGCACATCGCTCTCTTCTACAATATGGTTAATATCAGAGTAGAAATGTATTTTGTCTGTCTCAAAATCAACGCTAGTAAGGTAATTGGGGTTATGTCCAAACTTCCTGAACTTTTTTATATGTTTAGAATTTCGAAAATACCAATTAAATTCCAGTACATTGTTGGTGAGCATCTTGGCCAATGCCGTAGCCCAACTCCCACTACCAATTATACCAATTCTAGATGATTCGTCCATAAGATGTGATTATTCACTGCTTAAAATTAAGTTTTCCGATTAACACCCTACCCCCATATTCTTCCAGAAAAAGTAAAAACATTAGGCGTAAGGTACGAAAGCAAAATTTTTAATCCATTGGTTTTTAAAATGTAAGATTTTGATTGTTATTTAATTCAAAATATGTATTAATATTTTGCCGACTAACTTATTATAAGTCAAAAACCTGTTTGGTTTTGGCTTGTGTAAGTTAGGCTAACCAAGCCTTTACTTCATCTTGTGAAGGATTTTTATATCCTAACTTGTTCTTTTTATTGTAACCACACATATCCTGATGTAGCTTGGTAGGTTTCACCTCTTTAACTTCTTCAATTTTTTTATATCCCAGCTTAATGATAATCTCTGCCCATTCCTGGGGAACTCCAATTTCCGAGTATTTTTCAACACCATCTGCCTCTACCTTTTTCTCCGGACGCATCTGTGGAAATAACAGCACCTCCTGAATAGATTGTTGATTTGTCATCAACATGGCCAACCGGTCTACACCAATACCCATACCTGAGGTTGGCGGCATACCATATTCCAGCGAACGCACAAAGTCCATATCGATAAACATGGCCTCGTCATCTCCTTTTTCGGATAGTTTCAACTGGTCCTGGAAACGATCTAACTGATCGATTGGATCATTTAACTCCGAGTAAGCATTCGCAAGCTCTTTCCCGTTTACCATCAACTCAAATCGTTCTGTCAGCTCCGGGTTTTCGCGGTGCTTTTTGCAAAGTGGCGACATCTCCACAGGATAATCGGTTATAAAGGTAGGTTGAATATAACTACCTTCACACTTCTCTCCAAAAATCTCATCAATCAATTTTCCTTTTCCCATTGAAGGATCTGTCTCCACACCCAAATCCTCGCACACTGCCAAAAGCTGCTCTTCATTCATTCCGTTAATATCCACCCCGGTATGTTCTTTAATGGAGTCAATCATCGAAATGCGTTTGAAAGGACGCTTGAAATCAATTATGTTTTCGCCCACCTGTACCTTCGTTGTTCCATGCAAGGCAATTGCAACCCTTTCCACCATTTCTTCGGTGAAATTCATCATCCACTTATAATCTTTATAAGCCACATATATTTCCATTACCGTAAACTCGGGATTGTGTGTTCTGTCCATCCCTTCGTTTCGAAAATCTTTGGCAAACTCATAAACTCCGTCAAATCCGCCTACAATTAACCTTTTTAGATATAGTTCATTGGCTATACGCAAATACAACGGGATGTTTAAGGCATTATGATGGGTAATAAACGGACGGGCAGCGGCCCCTCCGGGTATTGCTTGCAAAATTGGTGTTTCCACTTCAAGATAGCCCTTCTCGTTAAAGAAATCACGCATCGTGTTGATGATCTTTGTTCTTTTAAGGAAAGTATCTTTTACCTGATCGTTTACTATCAAATCGACATAACGTTGTCGGTAACGCGTTTCTGGATCGGTAAATGCATCGTATGTTTTACCATCCTTTTCTTTTACAATGGGAAGCGGTTTTAACGACTTTGTTAATACCTTAAATTCTTTTACATAAACGGATGTTTCGCCCATTTGTGTTTTAAAAACATAACCGCGCACGCCTACAATGTCACCAATATCCAACAATTTTTTAAATACGGTGTTGTACATGGTTTTGTCCTCTCCCTCGCATATATCATCGCGACGGAAATATAATTGCATGCGGCCTTGTTTATCTTTGATTTCAGCAAACGAAGCATTACCCATAATCCTACGACTCATGATTCTTCCGGCCATAGTAATATCCTTCAACCCCTCCTCGTCTTCCTCAAACTGTTTCTTAACATCTTCTGAGTAATGTGTAATTTCGAATTCTTCAGCGGGAAAAGCATTTATCCCCAATTTGTTTAATTCTTCCAGACTATTACGTCTGATAATTTCTTGTTCGCTTAGTTCAACGGCACTCATACCAATTTATTATCTATTAAAATATTTAAGTTTTCTCACTGGAATCACAATGCTTCACAAACACAAAATCAGCAAGATAGCATATAGTATCCTTCTTTAAAATTATAGAAAAATCGATGCAAAGATAATCATTACGGGTTAATATTGAAGCCATAAAACCACATAGGCTTTGAACTTTATCCCAATTTTTTCATTATATAATGAATAATCCGCCATCAAAGGTGACGAAAGGTATGAATATCAAAACCTTGTCAGGATGAGCCCTGATATTGAAATTAAAAGAATTTCTTAAAAAAATAAATGTATTTCTCTCAATTTCAATAGCCAGCGTTAAGTGCTATAATACTATGGCATTTGTAGATTTAACTTATCTTTTAATATTTTAGGGTGATATCACATATTGTGTATCCTGTCAAAACTAACAAATTTCATAGGTTGCACCAGACAATTTTATGTAATATTGTAAGTTAATTTATACAAGTAATAATTTGCGTGGTAAGAGTGAAATAGTTTGTTTCTGAAAAAACAGCCAGCTCCAGACATGGTTTGGAGATTAAAATATGACCCTTATCAGCACTTTTAGTAAAATATATATAGAACATGAAAATAACAAGAAGGAAACCTGACTGGTTAAAAATACAACTCCCCAACACAGCTGATTACAAATGGATGAATCAGACTATCCGGGATAACAAATTACACACCATTTGCACTAGTGGGAAATGCCCAAATGCGGCGGAATGTTGGGGAGCGGGCACGGCCACTTTTATGATACTGGGTAACATATGTACCAGGGCGTGTAAATTTTGTAACGTGGCAACCGGAAAACCGTTAGCTGTAGACACTAAAGAACCTGTGCGAATTGCGCGTTCCATTCAAATAATGAAACTTAAGCATGCGGTAATTACCTCTGTTGATAGGGATGATTTGGAAGATGGCGGCGCCGGTATTTGGCACGAAACGATATTGAAAGTAAAAGAGATGAATCCAGAGACAACGCAAGAAGTACTGATTCCTGATTTCAACGGGCTTCATCATTTAATACAGAAAGTAATTGATGCTCAACCAGAAGTGGTTTCGCACAACCTGGAAACTACCAGAAGAATAACTCCAATTATCCGAAGCAGGGCAAAATACGATATTAGTCTGGATGTGCTAAAATATATCGCCGATGCAGGCGTGGTGGCAAAAACGGGCATCATGGTGGGCATAGGCGAAACAGAACAAGAAGTACTTGAAACCATGCAGGACGCTCATAAAGCAGGCGTAAAGGTGTTTACCATTGGCCAATATCTGCAACCCAGTAAAGATCATCTGCCTGTTGAAGAATACGTTACACCAGAACAATTTGCAAAATACGAAAAAGCAGGATTAGAGATGGGCTTTAAATATGTAGAGAGTGGCCCCATGGTACGATCATCGTATCATGCCGAAAAACATATTAATGCTTTAAAAGACTGACCATGAACACAAACACCATATTTGAGGATTTAGGCCTGATTGAATATAAAAAAGCCTGGGACTATCAGGAGGCAAACTTCAACGCCATTATCGATTCAAAGCTTTTCAACCGGGAAAATACCGAAAATCCCAAACTTATTACACACAAACTTTTGTTTTGCGAGCATCCACATGTCTATACTTTAGGGAAAAGCGGAGCGGTTAACAACCTTTTGATTAACGATGTTTTTTTAAAACAGATTAACGCCACTTATTACAAAAGCAACCGAGGGGGAGATATTACATACCATGGACCAGGTCAGATTGTTGGCTATCCTATTTTCGATCTGGAAGAAATGGGCCTAACGGTAAAAACCTATATCCAAAAGCTGGAAGAGGCTATTATTAATTGCATTGCTGAATACGGTATCCATGGTGCCAGGTTAAATGGTGCAACAGGTGTTTGGATAGACAAAGATCTGCCCGGCAAAACAAGAAAAATATGTGCCATCGGGGTGAAAGCAAGTCGTTATGTTAGCATGCACGGCTTTGCGCTCAACGTTAACACCGACCTAACGTACTTTAACCATATTAACCCATGCGGCTTTGTGGACAAAGGGGTAACTTCCATGCAAAAGGAATTGGGTGGAAAACAAGACTTTGAAAATGTAAAGAAGAATTTGCTGGGACATCTCGAAAAAGTATTCCAGTTAAATGTAAACAAATAGTACTTTACCTTAAACAGCTGATACTGCATTTGTTCACGATAGCATATTCACGCATTATACAGTTCATAAAGCATAAATAGCGGCACAGGGTTTTGAAAATCCATTTTTTTTGGGAAAATTTAACCTCGCAAAAAAGGCCTCATAAACAATATGGAGAAAAGATGGAATATTAAAGAAACTGGTGACGACGAAAAGGTCGAACACCTGTCGAAGGTTTTAAATATCGACAGGTTCCTTTCTAATTTACTGGTGCAAAGAGGGGTTGAGACATTCGATGAGGCAAAGGCGTTTTTCCGTCCGGCTTACGAGCACCTTCACGACCCGTTCTTGATGAAAGATATGGACAAGGCCATTGATCGCCTGGAACAGGCCATGGAAAAGGAGGAGAAGGTAGTTGTTTATGGCGACTACGACGTTGACGGGACAACTTCGGTAGCTTTAGTCTACTCATTCCTGAAGCCTTATTTTAAAAAAATTAGCTTCTATATCCCTAATCGTTACGAAGAAGGTTACGGAATCTCATATAAGGGTATCGATCATTTTTTCGAGGAAAAATGCACACTGGTAATTGCTTTGGACTGTGGGATTAAAGCGGTGGATAAAATGGAATACGCCAAAAAAAAAGGCATAGAGTTTATCATTTGCGACCACCATACCCCGGGAGATGTACTGCCGGATGCAGCAGCATGTCTCGATCCTAAAAGGCCGGATTGCAATTATCCCGACGAAAATCTTTCCGGTTGCGGCGTAGGATTCAAATTTTTACAGGCTTTTTGCAAAAGAAGAAATCTGGATCATTCCAAATTATACGATTATCTCGATCTGGTAGCCGTAAGTATTGCCTCCGACATTGTCCCCATTGCGGGCGAAAACAGGGTATTAGCTCACTTTGGACTTGAGAAGCTAAATACGAATCCCGGCATAGGACTTAAGCATATTATTAAGGTGGCCGGAATGCAGGGCCGGGAAATCACCATTAGCGATATCGTGTTTAAGATTGGGCCTAGAATTAATGCTGCCGGCAGGATTGATTCAGGTGGCGACGCCGTTGACTTGCTCGTTAGCACCAACGAAGAAAATGCTTCCAGCATGAGTATCGACATCGACAAGTGCAACGATACCCGCAAAGGGTTTGACCGGGATATTACCCAACAGGCCCTGGACTTAATAGCCAATAACGAGGAGTTTAAAAACAAAAAGTCAACTGTGCTCTTTGAGCCCCAGTGGCATAAGGGCGTGATTGGGATAGTAGCTTCCAGACTCACCGAAACCTACTATCGCCCCACGGTAATCCTAACCGAGTCAAAAGGTTTTGCAACAGGCTCTGCCCGCTCAGTCGAAGGGTTCGACCTGTACAAGGCCATCGATTCGTGCAGTGACCTACTCGAAAATTTCGGGGGACACATGTATGCGGCCGGGCTCACATTAAAACCAGAAAACATCCCAGCCTTTAAAAAGAGGTTTGAGGAGTATGTTGCGGAAAACATCACCCCGGACCAACTTATACCCCAAATCGAAGTGGACGAAGAGATTGGCCTAAAGGACATCAACGATAAATTCTTTAGGATTTTAAAACAGTTTCGGCCTTTTGGACCAGGTAACCTAAGGCCGGTATTTGTGACCAAGCGTGTTTTTGATTACGGCACAAGCAAAAAGGTGGGCAAAGATCAAGATCACCTTAAAGTGGAACTTATCGAAGAAAAATCAGGTTCTATTAAGCAAGGTATTGCTTTTTCAATGGGTGATTACCTGGATCAACTGCAAACCGGAAACCCGTTCGACGTATGTTACACCATAGAGGAAAATGTGTACAACGGTCGCTCAACCTTGCAAATGATGCTTAAGGATATGAAATTCCCTTATGCGGGAGAATATTCAGATTAATTGACAATTTGTTAGAAAAATAAAACAACAAAAATCAATTTCTTTTTGAAATAAATTATATTTGTAGCCATTGACAGCAATAAATGAATTATTCAACATCTGTTAACCACAGTTAGAATAAGCTGATACACTTAAAAAGTAATACCTACACTTATGAAAAATAGTTTAAAATTTTGGGGTGCTACCTCATTGTTATTAGCCCTAATTATTGGATTTGCGTCGTGCAACAGCTCATCTAAAAAAGGCAAACAGACCGAAACTGCTCAAATTGAAAAGGCTGAAGTTGAAACTAAGGTTAGAGAATTCGTTTATCCTCTTCCTACCTCTTACGAAATTGTTGAAATGCTTAATGAGATCGAGGCATCCTATATTTTTGATTTGACAAACAATCCGGCCAATGCCGATAAGTACTCAACCGAAAAATCGTTGGCCCTTAATCTGGGCGTTTTTGGTGGCGACTTAAGTTATGCCAGTACTTACAATCAGAAACAAGAAACTGCCAATTTTATCGAAGCGTCCAGAAAAATGCTGGAAGGCCTTGACTTGTCTGCAGCAATAAGTGAAGATTTACCTGAGCAAGTTGAGGCGAATGAGGACGATAAGGAAGCGTTGGTGGAACTGATAACAAACTCGTTTTACGACACCTATGATTTCTTGCACAAAACCAACAGAGCTCCCGTATCTGCTTTAATAATGTCAGGAGCCTGGGTAGAAGGACTTTACATTGCCACCCACATCTCTGAAGAGACCTTCAACAGCAAGGAGATGGTTGAAATTGTTTTAAAGCAGAAGGATCCGTTACTGAAACTAATGGAAATTCTTGCGAAGTATAAGTCAGATCAGGGTGTTGCTGAAACCATTGCCGACTTATCCACTATGGCAAATATTTATGCCGGCATAGAAAGCACCGCCATAACACAAGAACAAATGATTCAAATTGCAGAAGAATCATTAAAGATCAGAAAGAAATTTATTGCTACCAAATAAGCAAGACGCACGGAATATCCTAAAAGCGATCATCTTAGGTCGCTTTTTTTTATGAATACCTGTATATTTATAGGTATCTTGTATTTTTATACCTAAGGACTTCGGTTAATCAAGTATCATAATGTTATGAGTGAAACTTTACTGGATGCATTAATGAAACTGTACGCTTTGCTTACTAATGTGCGCAAGGAGAGCAGGTTAGATAGTGCAAGGAAATTAATTGAACAGGAATTGCTCCGCAACTTTAATAAGGAATACGTGGACCAATATCTGCAGCGGTTCAATTTTTATATCCAGTCCTTTCATAAATATACATATAGCCCTATAAAGTCCAAAGCCGAAAAACAATCCACAGACAATTATAATCAGCTGAGCTCAATATGCGATGAATTAAACAAGGAACTTGAAAGCGAATCCAAAATATGGCTTTTCGTTCAACTTTTTGAGTTCATGCGCAAAGAAGAGAAAATAAGTACAATTGCCAACGAGGTAGTGGACAAGCTATCAAGCGGTATGATGATTGACCCGGTTGATTATCGGTTATTAAAATCCTTTATACTGCAAGGCCCCATGGAAGTTAATGATCCGGAAAAGGTACTTGTAATTAGTGGCCAGGAGGAACCTCCCATGCCTAGATTCAAACATTTGTACAATCCTAAACAACAAGTATATGTTTGGGTATTATATATTAAAAGCACACATACTTTTATTTTCAGATATTCCGGTGATAGAAACCTTTATTTGAACGGCCATAAAGTTGAAAGAAACAACTCATATATTTTGTCCGTAGGTTCTGTTATAAAAACTTCACGGATGTCACCTGTATATTACAGTAAGGTAGCGGAGGTTTTTGTACAAAAATCCGAAAAAGGCCGGATCATACTAAAAGCCAGAGATGTTGTTTACAAGTTTAACGACAAACAGACCGGCATCCATCGGTTTAGTTTTACCGGCAGGTCGGGGCAATTGGTTGGCATTATGGGAGGCAGCGGAACCGGGAAATCCACCCTGCTAAATGTGCTTAACGGCACTTACAAGCTTACTGGCGGATCGTTACGCATTAATGGACTTGATGTGCACCTGCACAAGGAAGAGCTGAAAGGCGTTATCGGATACGTTCCACAAGAGGATCTTTTGATTGAAGAACTCACCGTTTTCGAAAACCTGTACTTTAATGCCCAACTGTGCTTTAGCGATTTCAGTAAGGAAGAAATCGATGAGCTGGTAAACAATGCTATCAAAGACTTTGACCTGCTCGAAGCCCGTGACCTGATAGTCGGCAATCCACTAAATAAAATCCTAAGCGGAGGACAACGAAAACGATTGAATATTGCCCTCGAACTTATTCGGGAACCCTCTATACTGTTTGTTGACGAGCCAACTTCGGGCCTTTCTTCTATGGACTCGGAAAAGGTGATGGTATTGCTAAAACGCCAAACATTAAAAGGGAAACTGGTGGTCATTAATATACATCAGCCATCGTCCGATCTTTATAAATTATTGGATAAGCTGCTGATCATAGACAAGGGCGGTTATATTATATACAACGGAAACCCTATGGACGCCATCGTATATTTTAAGCAAAAAGCGAATTATGTTAATCCCGAAGACAGTGAATGCTATTTATGTGGTAATGTAAAGGTTGAACAGCCATTGCGAATTATCGAGGGTAGGATGGTTAACCCTAACGGTAGATTAATTCGTGAAAGAAAGATTAAGCCGGTAGAATGGTACGAAAACTATATAAGTGACATTGAAAGCAAGTTTGACTGGAAAAAATCCGAGGAACCTGACGAACGAGAGAAGTTACCACATAACCTTTACAATATTCCTGGCAGGATACGCCAGTTTTTAATCTATACTTACCGCGACAGCCTATCCAAATGGAAAGATCGTCAGTATATAATGATTAACTTTTTGGAAGCTCCCGTGCTTGCCTTGATACTTGGCTTCTTTACCAAATTTATAATTGGTACCGACACAAATCCCAACCTCTATATCTTTAGCCAGAATGACAATATCCCGGCATATCTCTTTATGACTGTTGTTGTTGCCTTGTTCCTGGGGTTAAATGTAAGTGCCGAGGAAATCATCAAGGATAAGAAACTATTGCAGCGGGAAAAATTCCTGAACTTAAGCAGGTTTAGTTACCTCAACAGTAAAATCACCATTCTGTTTGTAATTTCGGCGATTCAAACCCTAAGTTTAGTTTTGATAGGAAATCATATCCTTGAAATACAAGGACTTAATCTAAGTTACTGGTTAATTTTATTTTCTACGGCCTGTTTTTCCAACATGCTGGGTTTAAATATCAGTAGCGGTTTAAAATCAGTGGTTGCCATATATATTTTAATACCGTTAATTTTGGTCCCCCAGCTTTTATTTAGCGGTGTCATCGTTAATTTCGATAAACTTCACAGTTCCATCGCTCCCAAAGATTATGTCCCCCGAATAGCTGACGTGATGACCTCAAGGTGGGCATATGAAGCTTTAGCCGTCAATCAGTTTGCAAATAACGAATATGAGAAACATTTTTTTGAAGACGAGCAGATAATTAGTCAAGCCTCGTACTATTTATCATTATTGATTCCCCGACTCAAACAACACAACCTGAAATGTAAAGACTTTCTAAAAGCAGGTAACGTAAGTCAAGCTGAAGCACATAATACACTAATAATACGGGAATTATCCAAAATTGAGGAAAAACAAATTATTAATTTAGATCACGTAGTTAATCCTCTTTCCACTAACCTAAGCGAGTATTCCATTGAAAGAATGTCTTCGACGCTGGACAGTTTGGAATCTTTTTTTCAAAAGCAATACAAAACCTCCCGAAACCACAAGGATAATTCTTTCAGGGAACTTGAAGCTAAGCTCGGGGGCTCCGATAAGCTCTTTGAAAAAAAGCAGAAATACCACAATAAAAAATTGGCGGCGATGCTATTAAAAAAAGGCGAATTGAAACAAATTACCTTTAAAAATGGCGAGTACATTCCTAAAAAAGATCCTGTTTTAAGAAATGGAAGTTCTGAATGGGGAAGAGCACATTTTTTTGCCCCGAACAAAAAAATGGCAGGCATTACAATTTCCACTCCTATTTTCAACGTACTTGTAATCTGGCTTAGTACATTCCTTTTGTACATTACATTATATTTAGATGTGCTCAGACATATAATAAGTTACTTTGAGAAATTTAGGTTGAGACGCAGGTTCATGGTTTACCTGAATAAAGTATAGGGGGTGCACTGAGGCGTTGCTTGAATTGGAATGACGCATCGTATCTTGTTTGCCGATTTCCCTTCTATATCAAACGATCCTTGCATTATTCCCGTTTTTTAAAGTAATTTTGCCGATAAAGAATAAGTAAAAAATGAAAGTCTATTCCGATCCTGAATCTTTTTCTGGCAAAAACGTAATTGTAACCATTGGAATGTTCGATGGTGTGCATTTGGGACATACTAAATTACTTGAGCACTTGGTTCAACGGGCTAAAGAGACGAATGGCAATTCGGCGGTTTTAACTTTTTGGCCTCATCCCCGGCTTGTACTGAATAAGGAACCCCAAACGCTTCAGTTTATTACTACGCTGGATGAAAAAACTAAAATAATCAGCGAGTTCGGAATCGACTACCTCATCCTTCTTCCATTTAACAAAGAGCTGGCCAACTTAACCGCCGAAAAGTTTATCGAAAACTTCCTTATTGCCAAAATTAATATGAGCCACCTGGTTGTTGGTTACAATCATAGGTTCGGAAAAGACAGGTTGGCTGACTTCGGCGTTTACACTAGACTGAGCAAAAAACTCGGCTTTGGTATCTCACGTGTCGATGCTGTATACAAGGATGGCAAAGCCGTTAGTTCCACCGCTATCCGCCAATCCTTAAATGAAGGGAAAGTGGAAGAGGCCAAACTAATGTTAGGCTATGATTTTTCTATTTTTGGAACAGTTAGAGGAGGTCAAAGATTGGGTCGCAGGCTGGGTTATCCAACGGCCAATATTAAACCTAACGAAAATTATAAGCTAATACCGTCCACTGGCGTTTATGCCTGTAAAATACACGTAATGGGTAAAACATATGGTGGCATGTTGAACATTGGTGTTCGACCAACCGTTAATAAGGATAACGAACTTACGATTGAAGCACATATCCTGGATTTTAATCAGGATATCTATTCCGAAGAAGTAGAAGTAACTTTTATCAAAAAAATCAGGGACGAACAGAAATTTGATGGCATTGAAAGTTTGATACAACAACTTAAGACTGATGAAATAAATATCCGGAAGATTCTGTGTCCACTTATGCTATAAATATGCAAAGTATCTGATTTTTATTACATTTGCGTACAAAATTAAAAACAACAATATGTCTGAAATGTTAATAGATACACTTCCGTACAAAGTGAAAGATATGGCCGAAGCGGATTTCGGCAGAAAAGAAATTGAAATTGCGGAAAAAGAAATGCCCGGCCTAATGGCTTTACGCGAACAGTATGGGGCCAAAAAACCATTGAAAGGTGCCAAAGTAATGGGTTCGTTGCATATGACTGTTCAAACCGCCGTATTAATAGAAACGCTGGTTGAACTTGGAGCAGATGTGCGCTGGTGTAGTTGTAACATATACAGTACCCAGGATCACGCTGCAGCTGCCATTGCACAAACCGGAGTTCCCGTATTTGCCTGGAAAGGCGAAACATTGGCTGAGTATTGGTGGTGTACAGAAAGAGCATTAGATTTTGGTGATGGCGAAGGTCCCGATCTTATTGTTGATGATGGAGGTGACGCCACCATGATGATTCACCTGGGACGTGACATCGAATCGGATAAATCTATTCTTGACAGAGATTACAGCGGAGAAGGTGAAGACTACAGAGAGCTTGTTTCACGCCTTAAACTGGAGTTCGAAAAGAACCCTACACGTTGGACAAAAGCTGCAGAAAAATGCAAAGGTGTGAGTGAAGAAACCACCACCGGCGTTCATCGTTTATACCAAATGATGGAAAAAGGAGAGTTACTGTTCCCTGCTATCAACGTAAACGACTCGGTAACCAAATCAAAATTCGACAACCTCTACGGATGCAGGGAAAGCCTGGCTGATGGTATCAAGAGAGGAACAGATGTAATGGTTGCCGGCAAAACCGTACTGGTTTGCGGATATGGTGATGTTGGTAAAGGATGTGCGCAAAGTATGCGTGGATTCGGTGCACGGGTATTGGTTACCGAAATTGACCCTATTTGTGCATTGCAGGCTGCCATGGAAGGATATGAGGTAACAACAACCGAGGATGCACTGTGCGAAGCTGATATCTACGTAACCACAACAGGAAACAAAGATATCTTAACCATAGAACACATGGAAAAAATGAAAGATCAGGCCATTGTTTGTAATATTGGTCACTTCGATAACGAAATCCAGGTTGAGAAACTAGAAAACTATCCCGGTATCAAGGAAAAAAACATTAAACCTCAAGTTGATTTGTTCGAATTCCCTGATGGACATGCGATTATCCTTTTATCTCGCGGTCGTTTGGTAAACCTTGGCAATGCAACCGGTCACCCAAGTTTTGTGATGAGTAACTCGTTTACCAATCAAACCTTGGCTCAGCTGGAACTTTGGAAAAACGATTACAAAATTGGCGTTTACACCTTACCTAAACGATTAGATGAGGAGGTTGCCCGTTTACACTTAGCGAAGTTAGGGGTTAAACTAACTCAATTATCAAAAGAACAAGCGGATTATATCGGTGTTCCACAGGAAGGGCCATATAAACCGGAACACTACAGATATTAAACAAATTTAGTACTTGCAAAATATATTAATAGGGGCTTACGATTTTTCGCAAGCCCCTTATTTATCCCAACATTGTTAGTAAAATTCACCGCAATTCCAGTTCCATCAATAATATATATGCATTGCTAAACACAGCCATGTAAGATTTTCTATCCCAATAACAACCAGGGCCACTGATGCCTGCCGAATTTCTCAAATCCCTAATGACAGCTCTCGGTTTATCGTAGTATTCCAATGCGGTTTTATGCTCAGGACCTCCTATTAAATATAGGCTCGGCACGCTGTAAAGTTGGCTATTGTTTAACCAACTTGTCTGCAAACTCTATAAAATCTATGCCCGAAAAATTACCTGAACTCATAAAAAGAAGATTGGTATTTTCCCATGTTGATTGTAGCAATAATTCCTGGAGTTGTGCAGTATCAGAAAAAACAGTCACATTACTTGTTCCAAAAGCCTCATAAACCATTTTTTCGTCAATTTCCGGGAGCTTTTTATGTTGAACTACCTCAGGATTAAAATAAACATAGGCCATGTCGGCATCCGCCATGGTATTTTTATATTGCGGCAAAAATTCCTTGTTTAAGCTGCTAAACGTATGCAATTCCATACAGGCCACTAATTTCCTTTCTGGATATTGATTTTTTACCGCCTTAACCGTCGCACTCAGTTTGGACGGTGAGTGGGCAAAATCAAGAAAAACGGCGGTATTGTTCTCATCTATTAAAGTCTGCAATCTTTTTGCCGCCCCTTTAAACGAAGCTATGCATTCGAAAAACTTGTTGTCATCAATCCCCAACTCCGCACATATAATTCTGGCTCCATTTAGGTTCTGAAGGTTATGTGCACCAAATACAGATAACACAAAGCGTTCATCGTTAAAAGTAACCACCGACTTGCCATCCTCCAAAACCGAAGGTAATTCATCATAGGCCAAACTCTTAATATCCTTTCGCAAATGCTGTGAGATATTCTGAAGCTCTTCATCCAATAAATACCAGATTAGTGTAGCATCCTGTTCCAGCGAATCGGCAAATATTTTAAACTGATCCACATAGTTTTCCCAAGTGGGGAATACATTGATGTGATCCCAGGCAACACCGGTCAACAGGGCAATGTGCGGTTTGTACCAATGGAATTTAGGGCGCAAATCGATGGGTGAAGACAAATATTCATCTCCTTCGAAAATAGCAATGGGAGCATCGTGCGAAAGCTGAACCATTGTATCAAATCCTTCAATTTGCGCTCCAACCATATAATCGAATTTGTATTCCAGCTGCTTCAATACATGCATCACCATAGAGGTGATGGTTGTTTTCCCATGACTTCCCCCAATGACCACACGTTTTTTATCCTTGCACTGCTCGTATAAATATTCAGGATAAGAATACACCTTTAAATTAAGCTCCTGCGCTTTTACTAACTCGGGATTATCTTTGCGCGCATGCATCCCTAAAATGATCACATCGATTTCCCCGTCTATTTTCTCGGGAAACCATCCAAATTCATCGGGCAATAACCCATGTTTGTTCAAACGGCTACGCGACGGATCAAAAATCTCATCGTCGGACCCGGTTACCTTATATCCTTTTTGATGTAATGCGATAGCCAGATTGTGCATGGCAGCACCTCCAATGGCAATAAAGTGAATATGCATAGTAAAATTTCTATCTTTGTTTGTTTAGATATTTACACTGTTTACAAGAGATCATTGGCTGACTATTATAACTTTTTCAGTGCAGATCCGATTTTTATTGTAAAATTTAACGCTTATCGTTACTACTTACGTTAATTAACCCAACTTATTTAACAAATATAACCAAATGCAAATAAAACCATCCTATATTAAAAAATCCATTCCCTTTATACTGGTTGCCCTGACCTTTTTGTTACAGATTATTTTTAAAAACAATCCATCTTTAACCGAAAGGTTTTATTCTACAGGTATCTATCCGTTCATTGCCCGCGTATTATCTGCTATTTCGGGCTTAGTGCCATTCTCACTTGACGATGTTTTTTATGTCTGCTTAATCCTGGTTCTATTGGCAGGCTCAAGCATGGTCATCTTCCGAAAAATGAAATTTAAAAAGTATTTGCTGAGCGTGTTGCAAATTACAGCGCTTGTTTATATCTCGTTTTACTGGTTATGGGGTTTCAACTACTACCGCGAACCTGCACATAATCGCTTCCATCTGAACAGGAGTCACGCCAACGATTCTACATTTGTGTCCATGTTTAACCGCATCATTGAAGAAACAAATAACAGCTATACCCCTTCCTCCGGTTTCCATAAAGATACCTACGATTCTGTGTTGGAAAACTCGTACAAAAACCTGTCCCATTATCTTAACTTGAATCATTCAATGGGAAAGCGAAGAATAAAACATATTACTTTTAGCAACTTTTTTGCGAAGGCCACTATACTAGGCTATTACGGCCCCTTTTTTAACGAAACCCATATTAACAAACATCTAACCGTTTGGGACATCCCTGTTGTTTCGGCACATGAAAAGTCGCACCAGCTGGGAGTTACCAGCGAAGCGGAAGCCAGCTTTTACGGTTGGTTGATTTGTGTGAGCAGTGATGAACCATTTGTGCAATATTCAGGTTGGTTATATGCAATGGATTATTTCATGCATCAATCCAGTAGATTGGAAAAAAGAAAAGAGCTCATAAAAAAAATCAGGCCTGAGGTTATTGAAGATATCAAAACCCGGAACAAGCATTGGCGGGGCTGGCGCAACGCCAAAATTGATAAAGCGGCTTCTAAAGTGAACGATGCTTACTTAAAATCGAACAGCATTGAAAAGGGAATTGATGATTACAACGGTGTTGTTCAGTTGATTATTGATTATTTGCTCCAGAATGGTTAAACCCAAAAACATACCGATGATAAAACTAATTGTTGCCGACATGGACGGTACGCTATTGAATTCAGACCATGAGCTATCTCCAAAATTTGAAGACACGTACAATGAATTAACCCAAATGGGAATCCGGTTTACCGTGGCAAGCGGCAGACCCTATTATACACTTCTCCCACAGTTCCAACATATTAATCACGACATTATTCTTATTGGCGACAATGGCGCCTATATTGGAACGCATCCGGAACCTGTTGTGATGAACCCCTTTACGCAGGAAGAGGTAGCTGAAATTGTAGCTGCCGGACGTAAAATCTCCGATGTTCATCTGATCCGCTGTACACCGGAACGCCCTTATACCGAATCTGACAATCCACTTTTTATACAAGAGGCTAAAAAGTACTATCCGAATTTAAAGATTGTGGATAACATAAATGAATTGACGGAAAAAACACTAAAGATGGCCATCTACGATGCCAAAACTTGGCAATTAAACAGCGGTGACGCCTGGGATATTTTTATTGACAAATTTGTTATTGCAAAATCGAGTAAGGTTTGGGTTGACTTGATGCCGCTGGGCGTAAACAAAGGGGCTGCCATAAAATACCTTCAAAACAAGCTTGGAATAAGCAAAGAGGAGACCATGGCTTTTGGCGATTTTCATAACGACATAGAAATGTTGCAAACGGCCTTTCATAGCTATGCCATGGAAAACGCACATGAAGATGTTAAAAATGTGGCCAGGTTTCAAGCCCCAAGCAATAATGATGACGGAGTAATAAAAGTGATTGAAAACGTTGTTTTAAATGGAAGACTTAATCGCTTGGCATAATCCGTCCACCGATTAATCCGATTCATACAGATTTCAACAATAATGATTTAAAACATTGCCTGTTAACAAATAATAGTTACCTTTGCAGCCGCAAAACAGAGTTTTTGCATCATTTGTTAAACAAATAAAATTTAAACACATGCCAGTAAAAATTAGACTAGCAAGACACGGACGTAAAAGGCATGCTTTCTACCACATAGTGGTAGCTGATAGCAGATCACCACGTGATGGTAAGTACATTGAGCGTATTGGATCGTACAATCCAAACACCAATCCTGCTACTGTCGATTTGAACTTCGATAAAGCGTTAACTTGGTTAAACAACGGAGCGCAGCCTACTGACACTGCAAGAGCAATCTTGTCGTACAAAGGGGTAATGATGAAGAAGCACCTGCTTGAAGGTGTTAAAAAAGGCGCTTTTGACGAGGCTGAAGCCGAGAAGAGATTCCAGGCATGGCTGACTGAAAAAGAAGCTAAAATCCAAGCTAAAGTTGACGGACTTGCAGGTAAAGCTGCCGATGAAGCCAAAGAACAGTTTGAGCGCGAAACGAAAATCAACAGCGAAAGAGCTGAAGCTATCGCCAAGAAAAAATCAGAATTGATTGCTGAAGCTGAGGCTGCAAATGCGCCGCAAGCTACTGCTGATACTGAAGGCGAAGAAGCTGCAAGCGAAGGTGAAGCTGCTGCTGAAGAGCCAACTGCCGAGTAAGGAAAAAGATCTTAGTTATCCTTGATAAAATTAAACCCTCATTTTACGATGAGGGTTTTTTTGTACCGTATAAAAATCATGTTCCTAAAAAAAATGGCGGAATATGATTTATAAGGTGCTGCATTTTTCTATTTTTAACCCGTTAACATGTAATGGTATGCTTTTAAAAGAAAAATCCACACAAATAGGCTTTATTCAAAAATCCCATGGCGTTAAAGGCGAGCTTGCCCTTACGCTACATGATGGGTTCTACACCGAGGACCTTGCTCCCGAATTTATTCTTCTGGAAATCGACAATGGCCTGGTTCCCTTTTATGTGGAATCGCACCGCATTAAAAGCTCTAAAAGCATGCTGGTAAAACTGGAAAATATTGACACGGAAACCAGGGCAAGCGAACTGGCCGGAACCCTGGTTTACGTTGAAAGTTCTACCCTTGAACAGGAAAAAGAACTTACCAACAACGCATTCATCGGATATACCGTAAACGACAAAAGCAAGGGTTTTATCGGTGAAATAACGGAAGTTCAGGAGATATCCAACAACCCTCTATTCGTACTTGATTTTGAGGGCAAGGAAGTACTGTTCCCGATCAATCCGGACTTTATTATCGAGATAGATGATTCGAACACCACCTTGAAGGTGGACTTGCCCAACGGATTAATCGACCTATACCTTGGCGAAGATGATGACGAAGACATTTAAACCCGGATTATGTATTGGAGGTTCGTCATGAGCATTGCAAGTACAATAAAACAAGGCATTACTGAAACGAGGCATAACTTGTCCCGATTACTTTCGGGAGCATCGTTCAGGTGAGCTGAAGTGATGCAACGAAGTGTCTTGTTTTAAAGAAATTTCAATGGGTAATAGAATTCCTAATGCATATTGCGCGTTAAATCACCCGCATGAACTAAAAAAAGGTTGGGCGCCAATGACGCCCAACCTTTTTTTTAGTAGTATTCTATCGATAAACCTTAAAGGTTATCCTTAATTTTTTGTGTAATCTCATTAAACTGCTCAGGCGTAAACTTAAGTTTCGGATTTGAAAAGTTGATGTCACCTTCACCCTGAAGAGGTACCAAATGAATATGAGCATGGGGAACTTCCAAGCCTAAAACAACAACTCCAACCCTTTTACATTCCACCGCCTTGTCCAATGCCTTTGCTATTTTTTTAGCAAACACATGTAAACCTGCCAGTGTATCGTCATCCAAATCAAAAATATAATCTACCTCATCCTTGGGAATCACTAGCGTATGCCCTTTCTGCAATGGGTTAATATCCAAAAACGCAAAAAACTTATCGTCCTCTGCAATTTTATAACAAGGAATTTCTCCTTTAACTATTTTCGAAAAAATGGTTGACATAAAGTATCGTTTAAATAGATATTTCTACAATTTCAAAAGTCATTAAGCCGGATGGCACCTGGATTTCTGCAAGATCGCCCACTTCTTTTCCCAACAACCCTTTTGCAATAGGAGTTGAAATAGAAATTTTACCTTCTTTAAGGTTGGCTTCACTTTCCGGCACCAAAGTATAGGTCATTTCGGCATTGTTTTTCAGGTTTTTAATTTTCACCTTGTTCAACAACTGTACCCTGGAAGTATCGATTTTCGATTCGTCAATTATTCTTGAGTTCGCCAACACACCCTTTAGTTTGGCTATCTTCATCTCCAACATACCTTGCGCTTCTTTTGCAGCATCGTATTCCGCATTCTCCGATAAATCCCCTTTATCCCTGGCCTCGGCAATCTGCGCCGAAATACTGGGTCTCTCTACCGATTCTAACTGGTGCAATTCTTCCTTTAATTTTCTCAAACCCTCTTCGGTAAGATAACTTACGTTTGACATGTCTTTCCTCCTTTATTTAGGTAACATCTAAAAACCGTTATTTTAAAACATGACTTCGTTATTCTCTAAATTAATTCCCTCATTTACATCACTTAACCGCGGATTTAATCTATCAAAAGCCTTGTCATTTTTCACAATATTCAATTCTTAGAAACCACCTGTATTCTATATAAAAAAATAAAGAATCCCGGAAACCGAAACTCTTCGTTACAAAGATATAAAAATATGTGTTTAAATTGAAACCGGCTTTTTGTTAATATTCAGGCCGCTTGAGAATTTCGGAATAAACAACGGCCTTTCTCAAATCAAAATCAATTCCTTCAGGTTCCTTTTGCCATTCCTCTTCCTTGATTTCTGGTTTTAGCTGGGTACTTTTAATCCGGGTAAAGGTTTTTTCCATCTGCCTCTTCTTCTCTTCCATAGCTCTATCCGGTTCCCTTTGCATTGCGTGCTCCTGAACGAATACAGGTTTTGGCTGTTCAATCCCCGGCTCATCGCTCAGTTCCTTTTCCAAACCCGGTATTGGTTCATCAAACGTCTCCCCTTCCTCATCTTCAGACATTATTGGCGGTGTTGCTTGTTCAGCTTTTCTGCTGTTTTTTTTCATAAGGCTGTAGACAATACCTATAATTGCAAAAACTATATATAATAAATCTCCAAAATCTTCCATTAGTTTTAATTTACAAACAATAAAGTTATAAAAATATCTGTTGATTTATAATAGGCATTATCCTTTTTTTAACCGGATACATAATACTGATAGTTTTTTGATAAGTTTGCATTATATTTTAATTATTTAATTACCATGAAATCCACCTTGTTTTCTACTTTCATTATCGCCGTGCTGCTGCTTGCTAATTCTTGCACCGCTGACACGGAAGACATAATACCTAACATTAGTTTTACGGCTCGGCTCAATTACATTGCAACCGATCCCCAATACAATCAGAATAACCCTTTCATCGTTACTCACGACTCGTACGGAAACTACATTGGAACGGCTGGAGTTGTTATATTTATGCTCACCCAAGAAGAATATTACGTATTTGATTTGATGTGTCCATACGAGAAACAAATAAGTAGTTTGGTGGAGATTGAAGAAAATGGCATCAACTGCGTATGCCCAACTTGCGGTTCCAAATTTGCAATTGCCAATGAGTACGGGGGATTACTGGAAGGCCCTTCCAATTGGTCACTTAAAAAATATAATTCCGAGGTAAGGGATGGTACCTTATATATTTGGAATTAAAATTAAAGCGAGTCTCATTTACCACAGCTTGACATTTTGTCTGTTTTGATAAAAAAATAACGGGAGTTTCCCCTTAACAATGTGGGCGATAAATATAGTTCTATCTGGAACGACTTTGAAGGGGGATTTACTAACCGGATTCAATCCCCCTGTATTTTCTTCATTTGAAACTCTCCATTACTCCTCTCTTCGCTAAGGTAAAAATGCCTTAACCTGGCTCCTTTGAGTTAATACGTAGGTGAGAGGTATATTAGCAAGAGTTAAATATTCGCTTTAAACTGCTCCAGGAAACGGACATCGTTTTCGAAAAACAGACGGATATCTTTAATTTGGTATTTGAGCATGGTGATACGTTCTATTCCCATACCAAAGGCAAAACCTGTATATTTTTCACTGTCAATATCAGAATACTCCAATACGTGAGGATCTACCATACCGCAACCTAATATCTCGACCCAACCTGTATATTTACAAACGTTGCAGCCTTTTCCACCACAAAGCGTACAAGAAATATCCATTTCGGCAGAAGGTTCTGTAAACGGAAAGTACGATGGTCGCAATCTGATTTGTGTTTTCTCACCAAACATCTCCTTGGCAAAATAAAGCAAAGTCTGCTTTAAGTCGGCAAACGACACATTCTCGTCAATGTACAATCCCTCTACCTGATGGAAGATACAGTGTGCGCGGGCCGAAATAGCCTCGTTGCGGAATACGCGACCAGGAAAGATAGAACGGATAGGCGGCTGCGTTTTTTCCATCACCCTCACCTGTACTGACGAAGTATGGGTACGCAACAACACATCTGGGTCTTTCTCGATAAAGAAGGTATCTTGCATATCCCTTGCCGGATGCTCCTCGGGGAAATTCAAGGCTGTAAACACGTGAAAATCGTCTTCAATCTCTGGTCCTTCGGAAATATTGAAGCCCAATCGCGCAAAAATATCCACAATTTCGTTACGCACCAACGATAAAGGGTGACGGCTACCCAGTTTCATAATGGTCCCCGGAAGTGTTAAGTCAACACCGCTTCCTTTTACCTGGGAATTAGCAAATTGTTCTTTTAAGTCGCTAATAAGCTCTTGCGCCTCATTTTTCAGCACATTGATTACCTGTCCTACCTCACGTTTTTGCTCGTTGGGGATCGTTTTAAATTCGTTGAACAGTTCCGAAATAATACCCTTTTTACTGAGGTACTTGATTCGTAAGTGCTCTGCTTCTTCTGCCGATTGGGCAGTAAGCTGCTTTATTTCTTCGCGTAAAGCATTTATTTTATCCAGCATGGTTGGCTTCTTTTGTATATTATTCTGAATCCGCAAATTTAATAAAAGGAATAAAATAGAATGATAGATTTTAGATAAAAGATAAGTGATTCGCAGAATAACTTATTGAGTCAAACAATTTTCCTCTTTCCTGTGCATTGCACGAAGGCGCTAAAGCGACACAAAGCCCGACAAAAGTGTGTTTTGTTAAATAGCCAGACATGCGATGGCAGCGATTAAATATTTAATCCTCCATGTAGCATTCGGAGTGCGACTAATTACATTACGCCCAATGTCGTACCCCAAATAATAAATCCTACCTTCTAAGAATCTCAATCTTTATAATCCGTATACCATTTAGTAAATGAATTAATCATTTAGATCACGTTGTTTATAATTGCTTTTCATTTATCGATCCCCAACTAATACATTACCTTTCCGAAGTTGAAATAATCCCCACAAAGATTTCACCTCTTTAGAATATCTATCCCAAGAATCCGTATATCCTTCACGGGCCTGTCCACCGCATAAGTTTCAACGGCAGCGATCTCATCAACCACATCCATGCCTGAGGTTACTTCTCCAAAAACAGCGTATTCGCCGTCGAGGTGGGGAGCACCGCCAACCGTGGCGTAGGTGTTTATTTGTGACTGGGTAAAGCGGATCCCCTTCTGTTTTTCGATGTCTTTGAGCTCATCCAAAGTGAAAGTTCTACCCGAGATAATATAAAATTGCGAACCATCAGAACGGTCCTTGGGGTTTCGCTCCGGGGGCATTTTGGAAGCAGCAATGGCGCCCCGTTTATGGAACAACCCGGGAACAATATCAGTTTTAAGATTATAACCAGGCCCCTGCCATCCCACAATATCGTCTTTGCCGGCATATTTGCTATCGGCTGCTCCGGTTTGAATCAGGAAGTCTTTTAAAACACGATGCACCAACAGGCTGTCGTAAAACTGGTCGCTGACCAACTTGATAAAATTATCGCGGAAGACAGGTGTTTGGTTATACAGCCGAATACCAATATTACCCATGGATGTTTTGATACGGAATCCTTTTATATCCTTATAAGAAGGATATACTTTATTGGTTTTTGTCCTTAGGTCGTAAATGGATTTTTGTTGCTTTAGTTGCTTTTTGCGCAAAGCGATTATTTCAGATGACGGAATTAGCGTAGAAACTTTTCCGCTGTCGGTATTTTGGTTTTGTACCATTCCCACCAGGTGATGTAAAAAGGTAAATGCGGGTAATCCGGATGCCATATTTTTACTCAATTGATATAGGATAAGGGAATCACCTTTTATCTTCGTAACTTCAGCTTTGGGTGCATATATCTTTCTTGATTTACGATATAAACCTGCAATTGAATCCGGAATATTTTTAATAGACTTTTCCAGCTTCAGGTAATGGAGGTTCTCTTTCCAGGTTTTCAGGATGACCAGGTTATTTTCGATATCATAAGCCGTATATCCTGCCACATCGTAATAATCGTTGGTTCCTACAATGGTTACCTTTGCCTTGAAGCTTCCTTTAATCAAGTCCAGGTTGGTAATCAAAGTTTTTGAGGAGATATAGAAACCGTAGCCCTGTTTAAGCAAGCGGTTGTAATGGTCATAGGTTTCTATGGTTACAACGGCTTTGATGTTTCGTAGGTAAGAACCTTTGGGGCGGGATAGTTCTTCCCTGGCAACCGTTGTTTTTTGCTGCTTGGGCTGGCAGGCAACTAAGGTAAAAACTACGAGTAGAAATGCACCAATTTTAGTCATAAAACTATCTCCTTATACATAATTGAACCCCATTCAGGGTTCTCTTTATTTCATATAGTGCCACGGGTTTCACCCGCGGTTATTCAAAATTAAACCACTTCGTGGTTTCTCATACACTTATGTAAAGACTTATTTCCTCTTTCTTTCCTAACTACCCACAATCTGTTTAATCTGAAAAATCTGCGGACAAGCATTAACTTACAATATTCTTACGACCAATTTAACATCGGTATAAGGACGGCTGTTTTTATCCGTTTTTAAGGCAGCGATTTTTTCTACCACATTAAAACCGCTGACCACCTCGCCAAAAACCGTATAATCACCATCCAGCTCAGGCAGTCCGCCTTTGGTTGTGTAAATTTGTTTTTGTTCTTCGGTGAATTCCAATTTATGGGACAAGGCGTATTCAACGGCAATCTTATCTTTTATCTCCCGTAAACGTCTGTTAAATTCCTTCGGGTTCTCTGCTTTTAACTTCCGGAGTTCTTCCTTATGAGGATTATAAAATTTTTTTTTGAGCTTAAGTTTTATCGGGTTGTTTATGGCCTTCTGCAATAACGCCAGTTCTTCGTGTTTATACACCTTGCCATGAACGATATAAAACTGGCTGACGTCCGACATTTTAAAGTGATTGATATCTTCTGGCTGACGCGGCGCACAGATAGCGCCCTTTTTATGGAAGCGGTTTTCGCGAAATTCGGAATCGATATTGAGTTTGGCACTCCCATATCCAATATGCTTTCCGGCCGGGGCATTTTTAGAGTCGGAAGAACCCCCTTGAATCACGAAGTTCTTCACCACCCTATAAAACAAGGTTCCATCGTAATGTCCTTCTTTGGCCAGTTTTAAAAAGCTATCGCGATGTTTGGGGGTATCATCGTACAACATGATTTTAATATCACCCATGTTGGTGGAGATGATCACATGCCGGCTTTGGGAGTAACCCCGGTCAGCACACAAAAGTAATATTACAAGTATTAAACCTAATAATTTTCTCATTGTAATTTAATTAAAAAAGCGCCACTTTATCCTCTTCTCTTTAGCGATTTACAAGGCCTTACAATTTATAAGTTTGATCAATATTTTTGACTTTTGAGACAACCCCCTAATAAAACCCAACCCATTCAGGGGTGTTTTGCTCACTAGTATTGAGTTCGTAAAGTTACAAAGTAAAAAGTTTATAAAGTGAAAATGTCATTTTTAGACTAGAATACAATTACTTGCAATTGTCATTTACACTTTGAAGTTCTTAATGTAATTTATTGAACGCTCTACTAGTAAGTTCCTACAACCTATTACCTTAATCCTATTTCCTAATCCCTATACCCTATTACCTTACCCTATTCCTTGATCACTTTGATTTCCATCACAATGTCTTTCAGCGGTCTGTTCCTTCCATCGGTTTCTTCTTCCGCAATCAGGTCGATGACCTCAAGACCGTAGCGTTTGCCAAACATAGATCCTATTTTCTCCATCAGACACTTATCTTCAATCACCTCCCCAAACACGGTATAGCTTCCATCCAGATGCGGGGTTCCCCCTACGGTTTTATAAATCTCTTTAATATTTTCGGGAATACTAAACTCAGGTTCTTCACCATATTTTTGGTTGACCTCGGCCATAATTTTATTCTGCAAGGCCATCATCTTGCTTTCATCCCCGATCTTCTGAAGCACATTTAGCGAGTCGTTATATTCTGTCAGCAACTGATTGAAAATACCTCTTTTTTTCCCTTCGCGGGTTTGATTCTCGATTTTTGTCAACTTATCATCTTCAAAAACTTTTCCCTGAACAATGTAAAACTGCGAACCTGAAGAACGCTTTTCGGGGTTAGTTCGGTCACCTTCCCTGGCAGCGGCCAAAGCTCCTTTTTTATGAAAAATGGCAGGATAAACAAACTCGGCCGGTAAAGTATAACCCGGGCCACCCTCTCCCAAATGCATACCCGCTTCTGCCCCTTTCGAATCCGGATCTCCCCCTTGAATCATAAAATCTTTGATCACACGATGAAACAAGGTACTATCCAGATACCCTTCCCTGGCTAGCTTTAGAAAATTGTCTCGGTGTGCCGGCGTTTCATTATAAAGCCTAAGCTTAATATTCCCATGGTTCGTTTTAATAAGAACAATGGGTTCGTTTGATTTTGGTGAACACCCATAAATACTTACAAAAAATGCAGTAAATAACAGAATTAATATCTTTCTCATCGTTGTTAGATTGTGTGTTATAATTTTTCGCCAAGATATTCGATCATAGCCTCTTTCAAAATACTTTCCCGTTCCGAAGGCGGAATATCATCAATAACATTAACTACGGTAAAGGAAGGCCAACCACCTTCGTCCAGTCCCTCTCGCTTATAAAAACCTTTATGCTCAAACAGAACACACCGTGCCAAGTTAATCAAATCCATTTTCTCTTCCTTAGAATATTTAATATAGCCTGTTCCCCGTTCTTGTATGCCAATTAAAAACAGCAGAAAATCGAAGTCCGCCAATACATTAAACCTTTTGCTGACCTTTAGCAGCAGCTCTTCCCAAACATTATCTTTATGATCCATCGCTATAATTTCGTTCAAAAATACCATAATTGGCACCTTAAAAATAATACTTTGCCCAAAAATGCCATAATATTATTTTTTAGGCCCATTAAGTAAATATCCTTTTCGCCTGGCATCATCCACCATCCGCAATACTTCGTTCCACAGGGTTTCAGAACCTTCCTTCACAGGATTGTTCCTTTTTAATACTGTATCGGCAGTGACTCCATGTTTTAACCATTGTTTGCCATTGGTTTTATAATTATGAAGTATGGGCATAAAACGGTCAATTGCGCCCACAAATTTTGCCTCGGCAGTTTCCCCTGCTTCAAACTCCTCCCAAATTTGCGTAAACTCTATTCTCAAATCATCGGGAAGCAGTCCAAAAATCCTTTTTGCAGCTTTTTGCTCCCGCTCATCCTTGTCATGATGGGCATTTTCATCGTATGCATAAGTATCTCCCGCATCAATTTCAACCAAATCATGAATAAGCACCATCTTCACTGCTTTTATTAAATCTAAATATTTTTCGTTAGCGTATTCAGCAAGCACAAAGAGGGTTACAGCCATATGCCAGGAATGCTCGGCATCATTTTCCTGTTTTGATGAATCCATTAATAAAGTTTGCCGTATAATCTGCTTTACTTTATCTATTTCGATGATAAAATGGAGTTGTTGTTGGAATCGGGATGATAAATTGGAATCTAATTTTGGCATAAATATTGGTTTAATAGGGTTAATTGAAGGAGACTAACATAGTTAGAGATGAAGAAAATACAGGATAAAAACGAATATTTTGGTTATGCAAACAGTGTTTGGTTGCCTATTTTTAGTGACGAGGAACTTCATGAAGTACTGGAAAGAGTTATTCTAATAAATCCCGGACATCCGTTAATTGCCGAACCGATATTAATTGGCAAAAATTAATACTACAGATCTATCAATTGATGGCTTCATATTTTTTTGAGGAGCTAATGCATGAAATCCGACCTCCTTATAATTAGGATTCCGGCTTCTTGGCGGGTATTACTTGCATTTAAGTAAAAATCATTTTCTGGTATACCCCCTTGAACAAGGTATTTTTTTGGCGATTTCTGCTGGTATTCTTTATTATTCATGTAATAGCTCATATCAAACAATCTCCCTCCCTGGTAAGTATTCATAACAAAATTCTAAACTGGCATTATAGCCGTTAACTTAGAAATCATGTTAACATTTTGAATACAACATTAGTTCATTGCATCATGAAACTTAAAGTACTAAAACGAAAAAAGACCCAAGGGCAGCGGGTCTTTTTTCTTCCGGATTTTTTTTATCTGATTTAAGGGAAAAGGGTATTATTTTTTCCGAGCACTAATATAGAGTTTATTTTTATTTTTTAACAAACTTTTAACTATAAAATTGTAAAAAAACAGCTGTTTAAAGCAAGAATTAACATTTATACTCCTACCATTAAGTCATTTGGACATGTAATTTCCATAATACACCAGTTGTTAAATCCGTTAACATATTTTACAAAATACTTATCATTTATTTAATACTACAACTGTTGACTGATACCCGGGATAATACCGATCACTTATCAAAATGCGCCTTTATACGATTCGCATCGAAGCTATATTGTAAAGTATCGGCATTTACCATTGTAACAAGCAAAATACTTATCGGCATATTAAATATACAATTGGAATAAAAAGTTATCTGTGTTTTAAACCTTTTTATATTTTTGCTATCCAAGTACCAAAGCGTGCAAACAGACTAACCGAAATGTGTGGAAAGGTTAGATTAAAAGCAAAACCATGAGACAATTAATCATATCATTGATGTTTCTGCTAATGGCGGGAAACATTTTTGCGCAGGAAGCTGTCCTAAAAAAGGAAGTTCCCGATGTTAAAACCATAGAAATACGATCAAACAGCAGGCAGCAATCCGTTGTTAAACGGGATAATTACCATCAGCGCTTGGATATACGAATGTTGCAGATGAATCGAATGATAAAGATGTCGAAACAGCAGCGCAGGGCGGTTATGAAAGCCTTAAAACAAAATCCGAAAGCAAATAACAAAAAGCTGTTACAACTGAGAAAGGCACAGCTACAAAAACTTAAAAAACTACAAAGACAAAGAGCTTTGAAAAGAAAACTGAAGCGCTAGTTAACCCAATTGATGAAAACCATGACCACAATTAAATTTCTATTGATTTTGCTGTTAGGTGCTTCCATTAGTGTTTCCGGGCAAAATAAAATTGAAGACCTTGTTAAACAAGGCAATAAACAACTTGAAAAAGGACAGTATGACAAAGCCGTTGCTTCGTTTCAACAAGCTATTGTCATTAATAAAGATGATGCCCGTTTATATTACTATTTAGGCAACACATACTTTGACATGGATAGTTTGGAAAGGGCCATTGAAAATTACAGAAAATGTATAAAACTTGATAGGAAATACATAGATGCTTATTATAATATGGCCAATGCATTGTACGAAAAAGAAGATTTCAATGGTGCTATTGATGTCTTTACCGAGCTTTTAGCCATTGATTCGGAATATTACGACGCTTATTTTGACCGCGGGAACGCCTACTACCAGCTCGGCAAGTTTAAAATGGCAATTATGGATTTCGACACAGGTATTGAGATCCGACCCGATTATGCCTTTGCCTACTACGATAGAGCCAATACCTGGTTTCGAATGGGTAATTATGCGGATGCTATCATAGATTATACGCATGCCATAGAATTGGATAGCGAGATTGCCGACTTTTTCTTTAACCGTGCCATCGCACATTTTAATATGGAAAGCAAAAGCGCCGGATGTTCCGATTTAAACAAAGCAGCCGCTCTTGGCGACGAAGGTGCAACGTTTTATTTGATGGAGTTCTGTAACTGAATAGTAGTGTCAATAATAAAGAGTATAGGTGATAAGAAGCCATAGGGTAAAGTACAACCTACGATTTGTAAGGGTAGGTATGAATTTCAGCCCCACCCCCTTCTCTGACGTGGCACTTCCCCCTTGCCTCGAGGCTAAAGGGAAGAGCCATTCGTGGGATACTTATTGATGGTACTTTTATAATTTTCTCGATCTCATTTATTTTATTTCCTCAAGTTTAAAACTTTCACTATTTGTAATTCCCTTATCTGCTTGTTTCAAATAGCAGCATTCATTATATAAGTCGTGCTCAAATAATAAAATGTAATTATTTTGCAGTGCTTCATTTAAAAAGTCGCGTTTTTCATTCATCGAAGTTACCGGATCAATATCGTAAGATGCTACCCATGCCTCCGGAATACTGGCCATTACCGGAATTAAATCCGCAGTAAATACAAGCGTCTTACCCATATATTTAACAAAAGGAATAATCTGCCCCTTCGTATGGCCGTGAAATAGCCTCAGCTCAATATCCTGAGTAAGCCAGGTGTCATCCTTGATCAATTTCAACCTTCCCTCTTCCAGAACAGGTAAAATATTTTCCTTAAAATACACCGATCCCTCCCTAACGTTTGCATGGTTAAAGTTATGCCATTGGGCCTCACTTAGCCAATAAGCAGCATTGGGGAAGGTAAGCGACAAGTTTCCATCATCATCTTTTTGCACAGCACCACCACAGTGGTCAAAGTGTAAATGAGTAAGTATCACATCCGTGACTTCTTCAAATGAAATGTTAGCTGCATCGAATGATTTTTCCAGGGAGTCATCCCCATTTAAATGGTGATACGAAAAGAATTTTTCGCTTTGTTTATTACCTATTCCGGTATCTATTAAAACCACCCTGTTTTCGGTCTTAACAAGCAAACAACGCAATGAAAGGTTACAGTAATTCTGACTGTTACAAGGGTATTTTTTCTCCCACATCACTTTGGGCACCACCCCAAAAACCGCACCTCCATCTGCCATAAAGTTGCCGGCTTCTATCTTATGTAATTGCATGAAAATTTCTTTAGTGATTTTTCCAAAGCTAGAATCTTTAGAAAAGGTTTAAGAATGGTTACGGATAGCATTTACAAAATCCTCCACCACCCAATTATCGGCATCGGCTATCAGTTTAGCCTTGGTATAAAAACCTTCCCTTTCCGCTAGTTTAACAGCTATATAGTCAAGAAGTTCATCACCTTTTTTCCCTTTAATCAGCGGGCGCTGCGACTTCGATGTTTGTAATCTATTATAAATAACCTGAGGTGTAAGCTGAAGATAAATTGATAAACCCGTATTGTTCATTACCTCCATATTATTGAAAAAGCAAGGCGTTCCGCCTCCCGCTCCAACAATTACCTTTTCAAAACAACTTATTTCCCCGAGACATGAGGCTTCTATCTGACGAAAACCATCTTCCCCTTTTTCTTCAAATATTTGAGGAATGGTTTTATGATACTTATTTTCGATAAAATGATCCAAGTCTAAAAAAGTCCATCCTTCCATGGCATTTGCCAGCCAACGGCCAAGCGTGGATTTCCCGCTGCCCATAAATCCTATCAGGTAAACTCTTTTGGTCATTTCCATAGCTTTAGATACGAGAATTTGAACTTTAAAACAACGACATCTGATCTTTATCTTCCCTGTCTTCTCCCTCCTTATTTTCAGGTTCAGCGGGTTCTTCCGGCTCTTCCTTTTTAATCAACGGTTCCAACTCGTTAATTTTTGAAACTTGATAGGTCGTTAACCGTTTGCCTCTGGCCTTAAAGCTTTTCACCCCAATGAACTCATCTACCTCAACAATCATCTTATCGCGATCCTTATCTTCCCCCCCGAATTTTACTTCCAAGCGAGGGTAATCCACTGTTGTTACCCTAACCAGATAGGATCTGTTGTTTTCTCCGATAAAACTTTGCGCCTTGGTTGAAGCTTCTAGCTGGAACCTTTTTAAGTAGTAATATTTTTGATCGGCATCGTAATAGGCAACAGACCATACCTTATCTGATTTGTATTTTTCGATCAACAAGATATTGTCCTCGTAATGATTGGTCAGATCAAAATTAGTGTGGTAGTAATGACCATCCTTGGTAATCACCAGAATCAAATCATCTGCATGAAACTCTCCCAGATATTCTCCCCTGCTGTCGGAATTTAATCTGAGCACATCTTTATCGAACCAAATTTTCCGTCCACCAAGTGTAGAGACTCCCTTTTTGCGCAGGGCCACTTTCTGAACCTCGTATTTGGTAAGAATATTACCCATGGCACCTCTACCTTTAATGGCCAGGCCGGCCATATCGAAGTCGAATATCATATTACGAATTCTGGCCTTTGGTTTCAGCATAATTTTGAGCACCTCGGCCTCTCCATTTGGGTTAGCGCTAAAGTACAATATGTCCGATCCTTTTGTTCCCTTTGTGACATCATATTCTTTGTCGCGGGTGATTCCGGTGACCGCAAACCGCTTAACATATACTGCACCTGCCTTCCCATCCCGGTAAACCACGTTATAGATGGTTCGTGTATCGGATTTTTTGAAAACTGCCAGATGCAACACTCCTTTGCCGATAAATGCCTTGTCGGATACTTTTGTAATCAAATAACGACCATCTTTATAAAAAATAATAATATCGTCTATATCCGAGCAATCGCAAACAAACTCGTCGCGTCGCAGCGACGTTCCCATAAATCCTTCCTTCCGATTGATATACAGTTTCTCGTTTTTCACCACAACTTTGCTTGCTTCAATGTTCTCAAAGCTTCTGATTTCGGTTTGTCGGGGATGATTTTTACCGTACGTTTTTTTGATATGCTTGTAATAGTTGATACTGTAAGGGATGATATTTGCCAGATTGTATTCAATCTGTTCCATTTCTTCCTCTATGGAAGCAATATACTCATCCGCCTTTTTGGCATCAAACCTCGAAATACGCTTAATCTTAATTTCGGTTAGTTTAATAATATCATCGCGTGTTACCTTTCGGCGCAAGATCTCTTTAAACGGGTCCAAGCCATGATCGATGGTTTGGATAATGGCCTCCATCGTTTCACACTCCTCAATTTTCTGGTAAATTTTGTTTTCGATGAAAATACGTTCCAGGGAGGCAAAATGCCAGGCCTCTTCCAGCTCACCCTTGCGAATCTCCAACTCACGTGTCAACAAATGAACCGTATGGTCGGTATTCCGCTTTAAGATTTCGGAAACCGGCATAAACCTAGGCGTGTTATCCTCAATCAAACAGGAGTTGGGCGAGATTGAAACCTCGCAATCGGTGAAGGCATATAGCGCATCTATCGTTTTATCCGTAGAAACACCGTTGGGCAAATGGATAAGAATCTCCACCTTTTCCGCGGTGTTATCGTCAATCTTTTTAATCTTAATTTTACCCTTTTCGTTGGCCTTTATGATAGACTCGATTAAGGTGGAGCTATTCTTACCGAACGGAATGTCGCTGATATTCAGGGTCCGGTTATCTTCCTTGACTATTTTGGAACGTACTTTTACCGCTCCTCCTCTTAGCCCATCGTTATAACGGGAAACATCAGCCATCCCGCCGGTCGGGAAGTCCGGGAATATTTCAAAGTCCTTACCTTCCAAATGACAGATAGAAGCATCGATCAATTCATTAAAGTTGTGTGGCAAAATTTTGGAAGCCAAACCCACTGCAATACCTTCAACACCCTGGGCCAAAAGCAACGGAAACTTAACCGGGAGGGTGATGGGCTCTTTGTTACGGCCATCGTAACTCATTTTCCAATGCGTGGTTTTGGGATTGAAGACTACCTCCTGGGCAAACTTGGTCAATCTGGCTTCGATATAGCGCGGAGCGGCTGCACCATCCCCTGTTGCCACGTTACCCCAGTTTCCCTGGGTATCAATCAATAAGTTCTTTTGCCCCAATTGCACCAAGGCATCGCCAATTGACGCATCTCCGTGCGGGTGAAACTGCATGGTAAAACCAATAATGTTGGCCACCTTGTTGTATCTCCCATCGTCCATCCGCCGCATGGCGTGAAGAATACGTCGCTGAACCGGCTTTAAACCATCGTTGAGGTGAGGCACCGCGCGTTCAAGAATCACATATGATGCGTAATCCAAAAACCAACTTTTGTACATGCCTCCCAAATGTGAAATCCGCGTTTCTGTATACGGTTTTTCTGTACCTTGATCTTCGTCCGAATTAAACTCTTTGCGGTTAGGCGCTAATTCTTCCTCGTTTTGTGTATTATTTTCGTCGCTCATTCTTCTGGTGCATTATAAAAATTATGCAGGATCTTCTTCTACTACAAGATTTTCAATAATAAATTCCTGGCGGTTTGGTGTATTTTTACCCATATAAAAAGTTAGCAGTTCCTTCACCGAATCTTCTTTTTTCATCCGTACCGGTTCCAACCGGATATCTTTCCCGATAAAATGCTTGAACTCATCGGGACTAATCTCGCCAAGTCCTTTAAATCGGGTTATCTCGGGATTGGCGCCCAGTTTTTTCATGGCAGCTTGCTTTTCTTCGTCGGAGTAACAATATATGGTCTTCTTTTTATTCCTGACCCTAAACAATGGCGTCTGCAGAATATACAGGTGGCCGTTTTTAACCAATTCGGGGAAGAATTGCAAAAAGAAGGTAATCAACAACAAACGGATATGCATTCCATCCACGTCGGCATCCGTAGCAATAATAACGTGGTTATACCGCAATGTTTCCAAACCATCTTCAATATTAAGGGCCGCCTGCAACAAGTTAAACTCCTCGTTCTCATATACCACCTTGCGTGTTAATCCATATGAGTTAAGGGGCTTTCCTTTTAAACTAAAAACCGCTTGCGTATTCACGTTTCGTGCTTTAGTAATGGAACCACTGGCCGAGTCACCCTCGGTAATGAAAATAGATGAGTTGGGTGCATCCTCATTGTTGGTGCTGTAATGTACCCGACAATCACGCAGTTTCTTATTGTGCAAGCTTACTTTCCGGGCTCTTTCTTTGGCCAGTTTCTGGATACCTGAAATAGCTTTGCGCTCTTTTTCGGATTCCAGTATTTTCTTCATCAAAAGTTCTGCCGTTTCAGCATTTCTGTGCAGGAAGTTATCCAGCTCCTTTTTAATAAAGTCTACAATGAAATTTCTGACGGAAGGGCCTTGAGGGCCCATATCCTTAGATCCCAACTTGGTTTTTGTTTGCGACTCAAAAACAGGCTCTTCAATTTTTATACTGATGGCTGCAATAACCCCAGTTCGGATATCCGAAACATCGAAGTTTTTATTGTAAAACTCTCGTATTGTTTTTACTAAGGCCTCCCTGAATGCAATCTGATGTGTACCCCCCTGTGTGGTATGCTGCCCGTTTACAAAGGTGTAATACTCTTCTCCATACTGGTTTCCATGCGTCAATGCCACCTCAAAATCATCTGTCGAAAGATGAATAAGTGGATAAATCCCCGGAGAGGTCATGTTGTCGTTAAGTAGATCCAACAAGCCATTCTTCGATTTATACACTTTACCATTGAAATAGATAGCTAAACCGGCATTTAAATAGGTATAGTTTTTCAGAAGTGGCTCGATGTACTCGTCTCTATAGTTATATTTATCAAAAATAGACGAATCCGGTTTAAATGTCACAAAGGTTCCGTTCTCTTCGGAGGTTGGCTCAATCTCGTATTCTTTAATGATATTCCCTTGTGAGAAATCGACTTTCTTACATTCCCCTTCACGAAAGGCTGTCACCGAGAAATCTGCGGATAGCGCATTTACGGCTTTGATACCAACTCCGTTAAGCCCCACAGATTTTTTAAACACTCTAGAATCGTATTTTGCCCCGGTATTCATTTTCGAGGCCACGTCAATCACTTTACCTAAAGGAATTCCTCTACCATAGTCGCGGATGGTAACGATACCTTCTTGCACGGTGACATCAATCTTTTTCCCAAACCCCATCATATACTCATCGATAGAGTTGTCCATAACCTCTTTTAAAAGCACATAAATCCCGTCATCGGGATAGGAACCGTCACCCAGCTTACCAATGTACATACCGGGACGTTTGCGAATATGCTCTTTCCAATCTAACGTTCTTATAGCGTCTTCTGAATACTGCTGCGACATAGCTTGTTTTTTTAAAGAAAATCTCCCAAATATAATAAAACAGGATTTTGTTTGGTAATTCTTTTATCAACAATAGGAGGCAGATTGTTGTCTATTGTCAAACTGTTATTGTGTTTACCCAGTTGGTAAGTTTGTGGAACGACCTGTCAATCTATCATAATTTAATGTATATTCCTATTGAAATCTCATTTTAAAAAAAACGGGTCCAACTAAATGAACCCGTTTATTGCAAATTTTGTGAACCGAAAATTAATATAACGGTAAAAACACTCCTCATGAATTAATTTTAAAAATTTAATCAATTGGAGATTGAGTAATATCCCTGTAAAAAAAACCAAAAAAAACTTTAAAACATAGTGTTTTAGCTATTTTTTTGGCTCTAATCAAAAAATAATTCTTTATTAATTGTTCGCAATTATACCCATACGTTTCATTAAGAAAGTAGCATTATGATTTTGAGTGACTCCAAACTGCAATTTATAATCGAAATGTAATTTGTTGTCCGTATTTTCAACTTCAAAACAGCGATTAACAATTTTACCATCCGTTTGATCTTCGAGCACGCCCAATTCCAGATCATGCGTTGCTATCATTCCAAAAGCGTTTAAAGACAGCAGGTGTTTAATCAGTTCCATCGAACCATAGGTTTTATCATTGGAGTTGGTCCCCTTTAAAATCTCATCAAGAATTATAAACACGTCGTTACCCTGCTTAAGTTGTTCAATGATGTACTGAAGGCGCTTCAACTCCGCAAAAAAGTATGACTCGTGCTTCATCAGCGAGTCCGTAGTTCGCATATTGGTAATCATCGACATTGGCCTGAAAGTCATAGCGCTTGCGCATACAGGCATTCCACATCTGGCTAATACTAAATTTAAACCCACAGTCCGTAAAAAAGTACTTTTACCGGACATATTAGCCCCGGTAATTAACGAGAATATTGATTCTTTAAAATCATAATCGTTGCAAACCCGTTCGCCTCTGTCCAACAAAGGATGCCCCAGATCTTTAGCCTGAAGTACTGTTTGTTTTTGCGGCAGGGGAAATACAAAATCAGGGTGATTAAAAACATATCCAGCCATACTGTTTAATGCATCTATTTCATGCACCACATCAATCCACTGGTCAATTTCACTTCCGAATTTCTCCAACCACAGTTCAATCTTATTCACATATCTATAATCCCAAAGCAAGAAACCGTTAAGCAGAAACCCGACAAACATGCTGTTTCGCTGGTCAAACTGGCTCATGTATTTACTGAGTTTACGAATTATTTTTGATGCCGTGACGTTTTCAACACTAAGCTGACTTTGTAAAGCTGTCAATTTTTCTGCGCTATATTTTTCATTCACTATTAGATCGGTTAGTATGGCATACTTTTGCAATATTCCGGTAAGCGATGAAAATTGCTGGTTAATTTTATTGATTTCTTTAATATTGAATCCAACAATGCCAAGGTTTATTAAAAAGATAATTATTGGCACACCGGACGGCAATTCAAAGAATGAAAATATGAGGGAGATACAAAACAATATGGGCATTGCAATAAGCAGCGAATAAAATAGTTTGCCTTTTGACTGGAAAAAAGGCTTGTAACTCTTAAAAGATTTAATCCTGTTTATATCTTCTTTTGTTTCGTCCAACATTTTCCCCTTAGCAAAAAAACGCTGACGAAAATCCAATCTCTCCGATAAATCTATGATAGATTTTTGTTCGGTTAAAATACTGTTGCAGTCCGTATAGGGAGAACAAATTTTGTTTTTAAGTACATTGGTGCCTTCCAAAGTTGAAGTCCGGTTAATATACTGAAAGAACGAACCTTCTCCGAACATGTCCAAATCGTGAGAATAATCGTGCCGGGGATCAATAAATTCGCTACCCGGATCAAAGCAACTCCAATCGCCTTCCATGGCTTTTCTCTCATTCCGGTTAAGACCTTGCCATAGATACATTTCCGCCTTATACTTTCTATAGGAAATAGATCGCTTAACTAAAACGCCAAAGGCAATAGCAAAACCAACAAAAAGAATTGCCGAAGCAACTATGGAATATTCATAAACATAAATAGGTGCGGCAAATAATAGAATAAAAATCAATAAACGTAACCAACCTAAACGAACAAGCTTACCGGATACATCATCGATTTGTTTGGTATATAAACTCGCCCGTTCGCTATACTGTTCGCATAGTCCTATATATCTTTGTTGGATTCCTCCAATGCTTTCCATATCATATCTTTTAACTCAGTGATACCTAAATTGGCCACCGAAGATATAAAAGTATATGGGATTTCGGGAAGGTCTTGTTTGATTTCCTCCATTAGCTCCTCGTCCAACAAATCGCACTTTGAAATCGCTAGAAGCCTTTCTTTGTCGAGCAGTTCGGGGCTGTAATTTTTTAGCTCATTTAAAAGAATCTCATATTCTTTTTTAATATCATCGGCATCGGAAGGAACCAAAAACAGGAGAATGGAATTGCGTTCAATATGCCTTAAAAATCTTAATCCAAGACCTTTCCCTTCACTTGCTCCCTCTATAATCCCTGGAATATCGGCCATCACAAACGACTTGTAGTCGCGGTAGTTCACAATCCCAAGATTCGGAACAAGGGTAGTAAAAGGATAGTCGGCGATCTCGGGTTTTGCGGCGGACACTACCGACAACAGGGTCGACTTGCCCGCATTTGGAAACCCCACCAAACCTACGTCGGCTAAAACTTTTAGTTCAAGAATAACTGCAATTTCCGTCAAGTCTTGTCCTGGCTGGGCGTATCGAGGCGTTTGGTTAGTGGAGGTTTTAAAATGCATGTTTCCTCTGCCTCCAAGTCCGCCTTTGGCAATAATGAATTCCTGATTTTCTTCAGTTATTTCACAGATAACTTCTCCTGTCTCAGCATCTTTGGCAATGGTTCCGAGCGGCACAAAAATGGTTTTGTCATCACCTTGCGCTCCATAACTACCTTGTCCGCCACCAGACATGCCATGACCGGCAAAAATATGGCGCTGGAACTTAAGATGAAGCAGGGTCCAATGGTTACGGCTTCCTTTTATAATTACGTGTCCGCCTCTGCCTCCATCGCCACCATCAGGCCCTCCCTTGGGGATAAACTTCTCGCGACGCATATGCATAGAACCAGCCCCTCCCTTTCCTGAACGACAGAAAATTTTCACGTAATCTACAAAATTGCTGCTTGCCATAACCTAGTTTTTAATAGAACAAGCCACGGGCAGGTATAACCTCCGTGGCTTTATATAAAATTAAAATAATTGCCTAATTGGCAGAATCAATAGCCTCTGAAATTGACTCAAATATTTCCTCGATACTACCTACGCCTTTAATTGATTTATACACTCTTTTCTTTTTATAGAAATCAATGACCGGCTTAGTTTGTGTTTCGTATACCGAGATTCTTTTTTCGATAGTATCCAAATTATCGTCGGAACGACCAGAGGTTTCACCTCTTTTAAGTAAACGCTCTATCAATTCCTCCCTGGGGACTTCAAGGTTTACCATTACGGATACTTTGGTTTTATATTCACCTAACAACTCATCCAGCGCAGCAGCCTGTGCTTCGGTCCTTGGAAAACCATCAAAAATAACCCCGTCGGTATTTGCCAATGATTCAATTTTGTTGTCAATCATTCCAATAATGGTTTCATCAGGAACCAATTCCCCTTTGTCGATGAAACTTTTAGCAATTGTGCCTAATTGAGTGTGACCGCTAATTTCGGCTCTCAATAAATCTCCGGTTGAAATATGAGCTAAGTTATACTTCTTAATAATATTTTCGCTTTGGGTACCTTTACCCGACCCCGGAGGGCCAAAAATTACTACGTTCAACATTTTAACTATATTTTATTTTATTCTACTACGGTATAAATGTCAGGCAAATTTCTTCCATAACCGTCATAATCCAATCCGTAACCTACTATGAAATCGTTCGGAATCTCCAGTCCGATATAATCTACGTTAATATCTGCCTTACAAGCTTCGGGCTTAAACAGCATACTTGCTATTTTAAGATCCTTTGGTTTGTAACCCTCTAACTGTTTTATAATTTTTTCGATGGTTATACCGGTATCAATTATATCCTCCAGAATCACAACCGTTCTGCCTTCAATATTCTCGGTTAATCCGATCAATTCTTTTACGGTTCCGGTTGTTCCGGTTCCTTCGTACGACGACAATTTAACGAAGCTGATCTTACATGGAAAATTTACCTTTTTCATTAAATCGGCCGCAAACATAAACGAACCATTTAAGATACAAATCATTAATGGGTCGACACCTGCCAGCTCCTTATTCATTTTATCCGCGATTTTTTCAATCGCTCCATCAATCTCCTTATAAGATAAAGACAGCTCAAACTCCCTGTCTAATAACTTTATGCGCTTCATTAATTGGGGGGATTTTTTAAATTAATGGCGCAAAAATACAAAAAAAACCCGTGCATGAGCTATTTTATTTTATAACTTATTAATTTTGCGCTAGTTTAATCATTTATTACAAACAGTTTTACTATGCAAGCAGTAGTTAGTATTATTATGGGTAGCACGTCCGACTTGCCTGTTATGGAAAAGGCAGCCCAAGTGCTAAACGATTTAAAAATTCCATTTGAGATAAACGCATTATCGGCGCACAGAACCCCTGAAGCTGTTGAAAAATTTGCTAAAGGAGCCGAAGACCGAGGAATAAAGGTAATTATAGCTGCTGCCGGTATGGCCGCTCACCTTCCCGGCGTAATTGCTTCCATGACCAAGTTGCCAATTATTGGCGTACCCATTAAAGCCTCTCTGGATGGGCTGGATGCCCTATTGGCGATTGTTCAAATGCCTCCTGGAATTCCCGTTGCAACTGTAGGTATCAACGGTGCCCAGAATGCAGGTATCCTAGCCGCTCAGATGATATCTCTTGGCGACAGGGAATTAGCCGAGCGGGTTGCAGCTTTCAAGGACAACCTAAAGGTAAAAATTGAAAATGCCAACAAGGAATTAAGCGAGATTAAATATGATTTCAAAACCAACTAAAAGTTTAGGCTTGGTTATTTGACATATTTTTGTAGAAGAATACTTGCTATCGTATTACAAATAAGGTAACTTATAAGGTGAAACTTTTGGTTGCCTTTTTTTATGACCCCTAACCGTATTTTACAATGGATTGCCTACATGTTATTACCCATAGGAACAATGGGGCAGTCGGCTTATTTAAACTCTCCTGTATCTTTGGGAAGAGGAGGAACAGGTACAGCCAGCTTTGATAGCTGGAGCGTATTGACAAATCCCGCCGGAACCTCCAAAACAACACAAATTGCCGCCTCAGTTTCGTACTACCTCCCATATTTTGTGCATGAATTAAGCTCAAAAAATGCCCTGGTTGTGCTTCCATACCAGTTTGGCGTGTTAGCTGTGAATATCAATCAATTTGGCTATTCATTATATCAAGAGAATAACATTGGCTTATCCTATTCGCGAAGCATAACACCCACTCTGCATGCCGCCTTCCAGTTTAACTTTCAGAATACCGATGTTTCACAAAGCGGATCGGGAAGCCAACTCTTTGCCGGCGTAGGTGTGATCTACGAACCTATGGATGCCGTTCAACTAGGTTGCTTTGTTTCCAATCCCGAACGGTCCAAAATTACAGTTCAAGATATTTCTTCCCAGATCCCTTCTTTGTTTGTATTGGGTTTCAACTGGAATGCTTCGACCGATTTCGATATTTCCTGCGAATTGGAAAAACAAGACGGTTTTAAAAGTCTATTTAAACTGGGCCTGGAATATGAGATAAAGGAGATGGTTTGGATAAGGACAGGCCTCTTTGGAAAACCGCTGAATTACACCTTTGGACTGGGTTTTAACGTTTTCGATTTTCAATTGGATGCAGGAATGTCACATCACGATGTTCTTGGAATATCATCTTGTTTCGGAATTACTTATTTATTTCGGCAAAATCAATGAAGCTGCTACTCTTGACATTAACTCTCCTGATCGGCATTGCAGGAATACGGGCACAGGTGGCCGAAAATCCGGAGAAAGTGATTGACGAGCTGATGGAGTCGCTTAGTGAGAACGACATCGATTTAAACAATCAATCTCAAATTTTTGATGACCTTTTAGAGCTGTATGAAAATCCTGTCAATATAAATTTAATTGAACAGGTTGATTTGGAGAAACTCGTATTTCTGTCCGACCTACAGATTAAAGCGATTTTGGATTATATGGAAAAAATGGGGCCGCTGGACTCAAAATATCAGTTACAAGGTGCAGGTGGTCTTACCCGGACAGATATTGAACGGCTAATGATGTTTGTAACAATAGAACCTATCGAAACAAAACCACCATACAGAAAACACCTAGATGGACAATTGATTCTGCGCGACCAGTTTGATGTGGAAAAAGCCAAAGGTTACGAATCGGACTCTACCGGTTCGGGCTACTATGGCGACAGGCATCATTTGTACGCCAAACTTCAACTCCGGTATGGTAGCAACTGGTATGCTGGCATGGTGATGGACAAAGATCCCGGAGAGGAAATAACGCCTATCGACTTTGTATCCGGTTATGCGATGTTTGAGGGCGACAATCTTATAAAGACTGTGATTATCGGAGATTATCATGCCAATTTTGGACAGGGCCTTGCTTTGTGGACCGGAACAAGCATGGGTAAGACTTCGGAACCCTTGAGTATTCGGAAAAGAGGCCATGGATTCAGGAAGTATTCATCAGCTAATGAGTATGCTTATTTTAGAGGTATAGCAACTACCCTTGCCTATAAAAATGCGGAATTTTCCTTGTTTGCTTCTCTAAAGGATAGGGATGCAGATATCGGATTCCATGAAGATTCAACTTGGACCATCGTAGCTTCGATGCCCGAGACCGGTTACCATCGTACCCAAAGCGAATTAAACAAAAAGAACAAACTTGGCCAGTCCACTTATGGCGCAAATTTAGATTGTCGGTTTAAAAACCTATCTGTTTCTTTAGGGGGATTTTCTCAGACGTACGATGCCGACTCCATAGCCGTAAAAGAGCTATATCAAATTTTGGCCCACGAAAAAACGAAATCGTCGCAGTATTGGATTGCTTATAATTATGGCACTAACAATTGGCTGGCTTTTGGCGAGCTGGCTGTCGACGGCACCGGTAATCCAGCCATGATAAACGGCTTGCAGCTCAGACCGGCCAACCAAGTTTCCGTGGCACTATCGCACCGTTATTTCTCCCGCAAATATTATTCGCCTTGGGTTAACGCTTTTTCCGAAAACTCATTTCCGGCAGGCGAATCGGGTTTTTATCTGGCTATAAACACATTGCCGGTGCCTAAGTTAAAACTTGCGGGTTACGTGGATTTATTTAAAACCAACTGGTTAAAATATAGTATCGACAAACCTTCAAGCGGCTATGACATTTCTTTTCAGGCAAATTATGAGCTTAATCCACAGTTTAAAGTAAATGTGCGTTATCGCGAAAAAGAGAAGTCGCAAAACCAAACTATAGAAGATATCCCCGAGTATATTATTGCAACCACTAACATTAAGAAAGTTAGATTACACACAGACATGGTAGCCCATCAGAACTGGTTGCTGCAGATGCGCGTGGAGAAGTCTTTTTACAAGGAAGAAAACAAACGCAGCACGGAAGGAATACTTGCCTACACCGGTGTAAAATTCCTGAACAACAACCACAAACTTTCTTGTTGGTTACGTTACAGCATATTCGACACCGAAAATTACGACACACGTTTGTATGCTTACGAGAACGATCTGCTTTATAATTTTTACACACCTGCTTTTCAGGGGGAAGGATCGAGGGTGTATTTTATGGCTCAATACCAAGCGCTTAGAAATGTGAAGCTCTGGATTAAGGCAGGCAGAACCACCTATTCTGACAGAAACGAAATCAGCTCGGGATTACAAACCATCAATAGCAATACCCGAACCAATATTAGAATGCAAATACAAATAAAATTCTAGTCAATGGTAGATTTAACATTGATCTATAGTTTCTAAATACAACCCAGTGACTCCGCATTAACTTACCATAGACCAGATTAATTCCCAACTTCCGACAAAAACTTGACCCTTACCAATCGGATGTTCTCTTCGGAGTACTCATCTTCGCCCAACTCATCCAAAGCACTACCAATGTCATCCGTTTCGGCATCCTCCTTAAAATAATAGAAAATATCATCCCTGCGATCCTCGTCCATTACTTGATCGATGTAATAATCAATATTAACCCGGGTTCCGGAATAAACTATGGATTCTATTTCCGAAATCAGTTCATTCATGTCCAGCCCTCTTGACTCCGCAATATCGTTTAACGGGATCATACGGTCAATGCTTTGTATAACAGCAATCTTATTTTTCGACTTGTTGGCCACGGACTTCACCACCATATCCACCGGACGTTCTATCTCGTTCTCCTCCACATGGCTTTTAATCAGCTGCACAAATTCTTTCCCGAAACGGTTGGCTTTTCCCGAACCTACCCCGGGTATGTTCATCATCTCCTCCAAAGTAATCGGATAATGTATAGCCATAGCCTCTAACGAGGGATCCTGAAAAATCACAAAAGGAGGCAAGTTCTTCTTCTTCGAAATCTTTTTCCTTAAGTCTTTTAGCATACTAAACAATTCCGGATCGACAGCTGCCGTTCCCCCAACCGACTTTTCTTCTACATCTTCGGTATCAAAATCATGTTCCTGGGTTATCATAAACGAACGAGGATTCTCCAGATACTCTTTTCCGGCATCACTAACTTTTAAAATACCATAGTTTTCAATTTCCTTAATTAACAATCCGGCCACTAACAATTGACGGACAACAGCATTCCAGTATTTACCGTCTTTTTCCTTTCCGCTGCCAAACAATTTGTGATCGTTATGTTTGTAAGATTTAATAGCAGAATTGGCCTCCCCGGTTAAGAATGAAACCATATGATCGGCTTTAAAACGCTCTTTCAGTTCAAGTACAGTATTAAGCATGGTAACAACACTATCTTGCCCTTCGCTTTGTTCTTTAGGATTGCAACAGTTATCGCAGGTATCACAGTTATCCTCATGATACTTTTCACCAAAATAGTGGAGTAATATTTTACGCCTGCAGATAGACGATTCGGCATAGGATACTGTCTCCAAAAGAAGCTGTTTGCCAATTTCTTGTTCTGCTATTGGCTTACCTTGCATAAACTTCTCCAGCTTCTGAATGTCCTTATAACTATAAAAAGTGATACATTTTCCTTCTCCTCCATCTCTGCCGGCACGGCCTGTCTCTTGATAATAGCCTTCTAGACTTTTAGGAATATCATAATGAATCACGAGTCTAACATCGGGTTTATCGATACCCATACCAAAGGCGATGGTGGCGACAATCACATCCGTTTCTTCCATCAAAAAGGCATCTTGGTTTCCGGCCCGCCTACTTGCATCCATCCCGGCATGGTAAGCCCTGGCTTTAATTCCATTAACAACTAATGTCTCGGCCAGTTCTTCCACCTTCTTTCGGCTTAGGCAATAAATAATAGCCGATTTACCTGTATTTTCTTTTAAAATTTTTATTATCTGCTTTGTGGCATGTTTCTTTGAACGAACCTCGTAGTAAAGATTTGGACGGTTAAATGATGATTTAAACACCATAGAACCCACCATTCCTAAACTCTTTTGTATATCACTCTGTACTTTTGGGGTAGCTGTGGCAGTTAATGCAATTAAAGGCTTGCTTCCAATCTCTTCAATGATCGGCCTTATTCTCCGGTATTCCGGCCGAAAATCATGCCCCCACTCCGAAATACAGTGCGCTTCGTCCACAGCATAAAAGGAAATCTCCACCTTTTTCAGGAAATCTATATTTTCTGCTTTGGTAAGTGATTCCGGCGCCACATAAAGCAATTTTGTTTTACCGGACAGCATATCTTCTTTTACCTTGGCAATTGCTGCTTTTGTGAGCGATGAATTAAGGAAATGTGCAATTCCATCGTCCTCACTTACATTACGTATAGCATCCACCTGATTTTTCATTAAGGCAATTAAAGGAGAAATAACAATGGCAGTGCCGGGTAAGATAAGTGCCGGCAATTGATAACACAACGATTTACCTCCACCGGTTGGCATTAAAACAAATGTATCATTCCCCTTAAGAACATTTTCAATTACTTCTTCCTGGTTTCCTTTAAAGGTATCAAAACCAAAATGCCTCTTCAAGTGAACCCCAAGATCGACCTTTTTTCCCATAACAAATATCATTAACCTTTCCATACCGCTGCGAGCTAACGGCACAAAAGTTTCTTAATTCCTAACTATCACTTTAAACAAAAATACTTTTTCTTGGAGAAACTTTAGGCATTTATCCAAAAAATATGATTCGTTTAAACAAATTTTTAGCGTATTCTTTCTAGAATATATTGATTTCTTTGGTATTCAAAAGTAGAATATAAGAAAAAAACTCTTAATTTCTACTTATTGTCATTGTGAAATTACTGTGTTATCTTCGCAAAAATTTAATTCACCGCGATTTTTTTGTTTGCGCTCTAAAAACTGTTTATTCAAATACCAATGGCAGAATCTGAAAATGAAGAAATGACTTTTTTACAGCACTTGGAAGAGCTAAGGTGGCACTTGGTAAGGTCATTTGCATCGGTTTTTGTGGTGGCTATATTGGCATTTCTGTACAAAGAAATTTTGTTCGACGCCATAATATTCGGCCCCAGCAACCCCGACTTTTTTACTAATAGTATGCTGACCCATTTAGCCGATAAGTTTAATATGCCGGCGTTAAGCATTAATCAGGACGTTATTAAGTTCCAGAATATATTAATGGCCGGACAATTCACTATGCACCTTAAGGTTTCTTTTATAGCCGGTCTGGTGGTGGCCTTTCCCTACATATTTTGGGAATTCTGGCGATTTATAAAACCTGCTTTGTACCAACAAGAAATTAAACATTCGAGAGGAGCCATATTTTTTGCTTCCATCCTTTTTTCTGTGGGCATATTGTTCGCTTATTATATTATTTGTCCTTTATCCGTTCACTTTCTGGCCACCTACCATGTCAGCGACAAAGTAGAAAATATTTTAAACCTGGGATCTTATATCTCCACCATAACCTCCATTGTGTTGGCAGGGGGCTTGATATTCGAATTACCTATATTGATATATTTCTTGGCCAAAGTTGGTCTTGTTTCTGCCGAAACATTAAAAAAATATCGACGGCACTCAATTGTTGTAAGCCTTTTATTGGCAGCAATTATTACACCCCCTGATATGATTAGTCAGGTATTGGTGTGTTTTCCCTTAATATTTTTATACGAAGGCGGCATATTAATTGCGAGGAACGTTGAACGAAAAAGATTGAAAGAGGAAGAAAAACTGAGTTAAGGGGATTAAAAATAAGACTATGTCAGAAAAGAATTTGGTGCTACATACGGATAATTTGGTTAAAAGATATAAGAACAGGACTGTTGTAAAAGGTGTATCTGTAAAGGTAGAGCAAGGTGAAATTGTTGGTTTGCTGGGCCCTAATGGCGCCGGGAAAACCACCACTTTTTATATGACGGTTGGATTGGTTACTCCTAACGAAGGAAATATTTATCTTAACGATACGGTTATTACCAAGGAGCCCGTTTACAAAAGGGCACAACGAGGAATCGGTTATTTAGCACAAGAAGCATCCGTATTCCGAAAGTTGAGTATTGAGGACAACATAAAGGCCGTATTGGAAATGACCAAATTTTCAAAGGAGTACCAGAAAGAAAGGCTGGAGGAGCTGCTGAACGAATTTGGCTTAGGGCATATCCGCAAAAGCCTGGGTATTCAATTGTCGGGCGGAGAGAGAAGAAGGTGCGAGATAGCCCGTGCATTGGCCATTAACCCCAAGTTTATTTTGTTGGATGAGCCATTTGCAGGTGTAGACCCAATTGCCGTGCAAGATATCCAGGAGATTGTCGCCAAACTGAAATATAAAAACATTGGCATTTTGATTACCGACCACAATGTTCACGAAACGCTTTCCATTACCGACAGGGCTTACTTATTATTTGAAGGAAATATACTCAAAGCGGGAACCGCCGAGGAACTGGCTGAAGACCCAGAAGTACGCAGGCTTTATTTGGGTAACGACTTTGAGTTAAAACGAAGAAAGTTCGATGTAGGTAATTGATTTTTAGACTTGAAAAAAATATTTTTATTTTTTTTGCCATATTATTTGCAAATTAGATCAGAAACAGCTTATCTTTGCATCGCTAAAAAAATAACGCGGATGTGGCGTAATTGGTAGCCGCGCTAGACTTAGGATCTAGTGCCGAGAGGCGTGGGGGTTCGAGTCCCTTCATCCGCACCAATTCAGGAAATACAAAAACCGTCTCACTTACGATGTAAATCGGTAGTAGGACGGTTTTTTTAAATTAAGTAAATTGATGATGACCTAGGTTAGGTCAAACAGTAATCACACAAAAACTTCACTAATAATTGTTTAGCTGATGAACATCTCAAAAGAAAACATTGATGATTTAAATGCAGTATTAAAACTTACTGTAGAGAAAGAAGATTACGAGAGTCGCGTTGATGAGGTACTAAAAGATTATCGTAAGAAAGCCAACATGCCTGGTTTCCGTCCCGGAAAAGTTCCTTTTGGCATGATTAAAAAGATGTACGGTAAACATGTGTTGGCCGAGCAAGTTAACAAAATTGTTTCTGAAGAAATTTCGAAATATTTATTTGAGAGCAAATTGAATGTTCTGGGTGAGCCACTTCCAAGTGAAACACAAGAAACCATCGATTTTGAGACGCAAGAAAATTTCCAGTTTAATTTTGACCTTGCCCTCGCTCCTGAATTTGAAGTGAAATTGTCAAAAAGAGAAAAGCTTCCGTATTATAGCATAGAGGTTACCGATGAAATGTTAGACCAGCAGGTGAAACAAGCAACGAGTCGCTTTGGCACATCGGAAATTGTGGAGGAAGCTACTGAAGAGTCTATGATCAAAGGAGATTTTGCTCAGCTTGATCAGGATGGAAAAATATTAGAAGGAGGTATTACAGCAGAAGACTCTGTTATTTCCGCTGTTTCTATTAAAAACGAAGAAGCAAAAGCCAAGTTAATTGGTGCTAAAGCTGGCGATGTTATTGTTATCACCCCCAAAACTACTTTCGAGGATGCTACACAAACCTCCTATATGCTAAAAATTTCCGCCGAGGAAGCTGAGCAAATTGATGGTGATTTCCAGTTCACCGTGAAAGAAGTTACCAATTATATTGAGGCTGAGTTGAACCAGGAATTGTTCGACCAGGTGTTAGGTAAAGATATAGTCACTAACGAAGAAGAGTTTGTCGCTAAGATCAAGGAAGATCTTGAAAAAACCTTGAATTTCGAGAGTGAGTACAAATTCTCCATGGATGCCAAAGAAAAGCTGATGAAAAAAATAGACATCGCGTTGCCTGAGGCATTTTTGAAACGCTGGATCTTAACGATCAATCATGACAAGGAAGAAATCACTCCTGAATCACTTGAGAACGACATGCCTAAATATCTTGATGACTTAAGATGGCAGTTGATCAAGAACGAAATTCTAAAGGTGAACGAAATTAAAATCGAAGAAGCTGATGTTCTCGAAGTGGCCAAGAAATCCGCAAAAATGCAGTTTATGCAATATGGATTGTCAAACATTCCTGAAGAGCACCTGGAGAGCTACGCCAAAGATATGATGAATCAGGAAGAGCAACGAAGAAACATGTCGGAAACAGCCGCGCAGGATAAGGTTATAGCTTTCATAAAAGAGGCTGTTAAAATTGAGGATAAAACAGTTAATAGAGAAGAATTTAACCAGCTTTTTGAAAATAACTAAAAAATAAGGTCGACGGAACCACAACGCTTCTCCAAACGTTAAGCCATAGTGCTTTGTTGATCAAATAAATACAAAGCCTTAAATCGCAATATGCATTTAAGGCTTTGTTCATTTGCAATAAGACATTATTTTTTTTTAATTTAGCTCTCCAATAATATTTAAGAATAGGAAAAAATAATATCATGATAGATCCAAAAGATTTTCAAAAATATGCCACCAAACATATTGGCATTAACAGTCTTGCTTTAGACAAATACACCTCTGTTAGTAGTGGGTATATTTCACCTACCATTATTGAAGAGCGACAGTTGAACGTAGCCTCAATGGATGTATTTTCACGTTTGATGATGGATAGGATTATTTTTATGGGATTGCCTGTGGACGATACCGTAGCCAATATTATTCAGGCACAGTTGTTATATCTGGAATCGGCTGATCCCCACAAGGATATTTCCATTTATTTCAATTCTCCTGGTGGTTCTGTTTATGCCGGATTGGGTATTTACGATACCATGCAGTATATTTCCTCGGACGTAGCTACTATTTGCACAGGCATGGCGGCCTCTATGGCAGCTGTTTTATTAACCGCCGGAACAAAAGGGAAGCGGTCTGCGCTCACCCATTCACGTGTAATGATTCACCAACCCATGGGTGGAGCCCAGGGGCCTGCTTCTGACATTGAGATTACGGCCAGAGAGATACAAAAACTGAAAAAAGAATTGTATACCATTATTTCCAATCATTCCGGAAATACCTTCAAAAAGGTAGAGAAGGATTCTGATCGCGATTACTGGATGACCGCGGAAGAGGCGAAGGAATATGGAATGATCGACGAAGTGTTGACCAGGGATGTAAAGTAAAATAAAAAACTGATAACAACTATGCAGAATACCGTAAATTCAACGTATTCTGCATTGTTGTTTATATTTTTCAAAGGGTAATTTATGGATAAGTGTTCGTTTTGTGGAAGAGAGAGAAAGGATACCAACTTGCTGATTGCAGGTGTTTCGGGTCATATATGCGACAGCTGTATAGAGCAGGCTCATGGTATTTTGGAGGAAGAATTTAAGAAAAAAGGCGGTTTTAATGTGGACGAAATTACGCTACTGAAACCAACCGAAATTAAATTGTTCCTGGATCAGTATATTATCGGTCAGGATGAGGCAAAAAAATACTTGTCGGTGGCGGTGTACAATCATTACAAAAGATTACAACAGCGCAGTAGCACCGATGATATTGAGATTGAAAAATCCAACATCATCCTTGTAGGAGAAACAGGTACCGGTAAAACGCTTTTAGCCCGTACCATTGCCCGAATGCTTCATGTTCCCTTTACTATTGTTGATGCCACCGTTTTAACGGAAGCAGGTTATGTTGGCGAGGATATTGAAAGTATTCTGACCCGATTACTGCAAGCAGCAGATTATAATGTAGAAGCTGCCGAAAAGGGAATCGTATTTATTGATGAGATAGACAAGATTGCACGTAAAGGAGATAACCCGAGCATTACCCGTGATGTTTCCGGCGAAGGTGTTCAGCAAGGGCTTCTAAAACTATTGGAAGGCTCTATAGTTAATGTTCCGCCACAAGGGGGACGTAAACACCCTGAACAGAAAATGATTCCGGTGGACACCAAGAATATTTTATTTGTTTGTGGTGGTGCATTTGATGGTATCGAGCGCAAAATTGGACAGCGCCTAAATACCAAAGTGGTTGGCTACACGGCCAGTAAGGCAAAAGATCAAGTTGATCAGAAAAATTTATTGCAATATGTAGCTCCTCAGGATTTAAAATCGTTTGGTTTGATTCCTGAAATCATTGGCCGTTTGCCTGTCTTAACTTATTTAAATCCGTTGGATCGAGATATCTTAAGAAGGATACTTCATGAACCAAAAAATTCAATCATCAAACAGTACGAAAAGCTTTTTGGAATTGATGACATAACCTTGACTTTTACCGAGGACGTTTTGGATTACATTGTAGATAAAGCGGTCGAGTTTAAATTAGGTGCGCGAGGTTTGCGCTCTATTTGCGAAACCATTATGATGGACATGATGTTTGAAGCGCCTTCTAAAAACGACAAAGAATTGGTCATCACCGTTGAGTATGCCAAAGCTAAAATTGACAAGGAAAGTCTGGCCCGTTTAAAAGCAAGCTAGGCTTATTCGGATATAAACAAAGCCCCTCTGCTAAGTGCTCAGCTGAGGGGCTTTTTATTTGACCGAAAATAGCACTAACGTTTTTAACCCGCAATATGCATTAGAAAATCTATTACACATTGAAATTGTTTCAAAACAAGACACTCCGCTGCTTCACCTCAACTCACCATAACGATGCTCCCGAAAGTAATCGGGACAAGTTATGTCTCGTTTCAGCAAAGCCTTGTTTTATTGCACTTTCAATGTTCACGACGAAGTGCTAATGCATAATCCGGGTTTAAGAATAATTCTATATACATTCGCACACTATCGAACTCATGGCATGATATTAAAAGATAGATTTTCCCGAACTAAACCATGCTTCGATTGTAATTTAAGTTAAAAAGTAAGAAAATGCCCAATAACACAGATTGCAAAAACTGCTCAAATACAAGTTGTTTAATTCATAAACACGTTGGGGAACCAAGCATTGAGGCTTATTTGAAAAATAAGCATACCACGCAATGTAAGAAAGGGCAAAGCATAATAGTTGAAGGCACCCCTGTAGAAGGAATGCACTTTGTGCATACGGGCAAGGTTAAAGTTTTTAGCACAGGGATTAATGCCAGGGAACAGATATTACGTTTTGCGATTAACGGTGAGATGGTAGGTATACGCGGTTTCAGTTCCAGGCAGAGTCATGCTATTGGCGCAGTAGCCCTGGAAAATACCACTATGTGCCATTTTTCAATGGATACACTAAAGGAAATGCTGCTATCAAACCCTAATATGGCATACGATTTTATGGTATTTTATGCTGAAGAATTAAACCGAAGTGAAACCAAAGTGAGAATGTATGCCCACATGACTGTGAGGGAGAAAGTAATAGATACGATCCTGTATTTGTTTCGTAAATTCGGCAACAAGAACGGAGTAATAGACATTCAGGTTAGTACAAAAGAAATTGCTAATTTTGCCGGCACAGAAGAGGAACAGGTTATTCGTATTTTATTCTCTCTTAAAAAAGAGAAACTGATCGATAGTTACGGAAAAAAAATCGGAATCCCCGAAGTTGACTTGATGAAAAAGGAAATAGAGGATCACCATTTTTTTATACAGAGCTAAGCTTTACAGGAAGTAACTTGCTCCTGCATAAGCATATTCAATTTTTCCATCCAGTTTATTATCCATCATCGGAATATTATGCTTGCCTGAGCAGTGATTAAAAGCCGCCCTTTTAATGTCAAATTTCTCAAGTTCCTTTAAAGTCCTTTGAACTTGTCCCTCGGAAGCTCTATTTAAATGCGTTCCTCCTACCACAAATGCTATTTCTTTAATTCCAGTATGCGCAATAGCGGTACGAATCATATTTTCAACCCCGTTATGGGCACATCCCGTAAACACCACCAACTTGTTGTCCTTTACTGCCGCCAAAAACAATTCATCCTTAAAGGTATCAGGAACCAGCTTACTATCTTGCTGTGCAAATAAATAGGAGTCTGTAAACGTATGCCCTGACTGCTTAGTGATATCGGTAAAGACAATTAACCCGGGCACAACCTCTTGTGTTTTATCTACAAACATATAACGACCATTAAGCTGCTCAAATCTTTTCCTAAGAGGGAAACCAATTCTTCGGTTGTAGCCATGTGAAACACTCCATCGCTCTTCAAGCACTTCTTTTTTAAGGATAATTTTAGCGGTTTTATTAAGAATTAGAAACTCTTCTAGTCCCCCGGTATGATCGTAATGTGCATGGCTGAGTACCACGTAGTCTACTTTGGTAAGATCTTTACCCAGCAGTTTGGCATTTTGGATAAAAGCATCGCTTTTGCCCGTATCAAAAAGAATGGTTGTATCGTTCCATTCAATCAACATGGAAAGACCATGCTCGCTACGATACACCAATTCATTTTTTTCGTTATCAATGAGAATGGTTATTTCCATAGGATTATTTTATGATTCAAGTTGGTTTATTTTATAAAAGATTGAATTCTAAATCTTTAAATTTTTATAGTCTATTATCTCATGTCCAGGTTTATTTTTCTCCCCTGTTTCGAATGGTGCGAATAATAGCGAATAAATTAACAGTTTTAAAACACATCTTTATTAATTTTATAAGGTAAATTGCTTAGTAAATATATTCCTTAAATTTAACAAGTATGGAAAAAAATAGAAAAATAGTATTTTGTTTGGGGTTGCTATCACTTCTACTAATGTTGACTTCCTGTCTGCCGGGAGGTGGAAGCTACGGACCGGATGATCACGCCGGTTTTTTCTCCGGTATTTGGCATGGTTGGATTGCACCATTTTCGCTAATACTGGGTCTTTTTAATGAGTCAATTAGTGTCTATGAAACGTATAATACCGGTTGGTGGTACGATTTTGGTTTTTATATCTCCATCATTTCAGGGTTTGGGGGTATACAGTTCTTCCGAAAAAAGCGAGGTTAACATCATATCCTGCTATTTTATAGTTTAATATGTTTTTTTAAGGCACTAAAAACAAAGGTATTGACCGTTTTTTTGCATCCCTGTTTAAAATATTGTGAAATAAATAGATACAATTGTTGGGATTGTAATATTTTCCCTTACCTTTGGCGAACATATTTTTTTAATTACAGTAATGAATAAAGGAACAGTAAAATTTTTCAATGAATCTAAAGGATTTGGATTCATTAAAGAGGACGAAACAAACCAAGAGTATTTCGTGCACGTATCAGGTTTAATCGACGAAATTCGTGAAGACGATGCAGTTGAATTTGAACTAAAAGAAGGCCGTAAAGGTATGAACGCAGTGAACGTTAGAGTATTATAATATATTTATACCACTTTAATGAAGAAATTAGAGTAGTATTTACTGCTTAAAGAATTAAATTAAGCCGGGATGATTTTCATTCCGGCTTTTTTGTGCTTTTTTGTTAGATAAAATGTTACTATTTTCACAGGGTATACATTTAACAAACCTCTTATGCTCCAGAAATTAACAGCACTTCTTTATATTTTTTCTGTTTTAAGCGCCCATTCCCAGCAACTTACAGGTGATAGTATAATAAAGGCAGGCATTCAGTTTTACGATGAACAAAGATATGCCGAAGCGATTGCCCGGTTTAAGCTTGTAAACGAAAACGATTCCAGCTACAATAAAATGCTTGCAGAAATGGCCTTGACCTATCTGGCCATGCATAAATACGACAGCGCTATCATTATGGCCAACAATGGCTTAAGCCTTCCCGGATCAAATCATAAGCACTTGTTAAGAACTAAAGGAACCGCTTATGACCACCTGGGCGATACCCCTAGAGCTATTGAAACCTACCAACAGGCCATTGAGAGATATCCACACAGTTCTTTGTTGCACTATAATTTAGGTGTTACTTATTTAGGCGCAGAATATTATGACAAAGCACAATCCTGTTTTCAGGAAGCTTTGCGCTGTAATCCTTATCATGCTTCCAGTCATATGCAGTTGGGCAAGTTAGTCGCACGACAAAAACAATACACAAGGGCCATGCTTTCGTTAGAAACATTCCTGGCATTGGAACCCAACAGCAGTAGAAGCAACCAAGTACTGGTATTTGTAGAAAACCTATCCAACGGTTATATAGACACTACCCAAGGTCATTTTATCGAACCAATTGAAGACAACAAGATATTTGGAGAAGTTGACCACTATATTAAATCCAGGATTGTACTAACCGACAGATACTCCCTACCGATAGGTTTCAATGCCTCGTTGGTAAAACAAACAGACATGCTATTTAAGGTTCTGCCTCTATCGGATAGCGCAGACGATTTCTGGATAAAGATGTATTTCCCATTTATCAAGGCCATCAAAGAAGAAGGGCATTTAAAACCCTTTTTATATACCCTACTGCGTTCTACCGAACATGAAAGCATCACTAAGTATGTATCGAAGAATGAGGATATATTGAAGAAGTTCTATCAAACAGGAAGCCAATTAAGCAAGATTAAACAACGCAGGTTAACCCATGTCACGGGTATATTAGATACCTTGGATTTTGCCTACTTCGATGATGGAAAGCTCTATTCCATCGGCAATTCAAATACGGAAGGAAAGGAAGAAGGCGATTGGAGATATTACCACAGCAACGGGGAGTTAAATGCCATAGGCGTATATAAGGACGGAAAAAAACAGGGCGAATGGCGTTATTACAATTCAAAGGCTCAATTAGAAACTGTAGAGTATTTAACGGATGGTAAGCTAAACGGGATTTGGACAAAATATCATACAACAGGAAAAGAGAGCGTAAGGGCTCCATATTCGAATGGAGAAGTGAATGGGAAAGTGGAATGGTTTGATGAATTTGGCAACAGAACCGGCTTGACAAGTTATACCAACAGCCTGCAAAATGGCCAGGCCTATAATTACTTTGCCAATGGAATTATTAGCGAGAGCTTTACTTATAAAGATGGAAAATTCGAAGGAAACTACGAATCGTACTTTGCAAACGGAAAAATACATCATCAAAAATCATATTCAGAAGGTAAAACAAACGGGAAGTTTAAGGAGTACCATCCAAATGGCATACTTGCTTCTGATGGACAGTTTAAGGACGATAAAGAACAGGGAGAATGGAGAAACTATTATTCTGATGGAAATCTGAAAGACATTCGAAACTTAAAAGATGGAGAGTTGGTTGGGGCATTTAAGGCGTTCTACCGAAATGGAAATTTAAAAATTGAAACCTTTTACAATGAGCAAGGTAACCTGCATGGATTATACAACTCCTTCGATGAAGATGGCAAATTATACATGGAAGAGGTATACGACAATGGAATTATTATCAAGGTTTCATCTATCAGTGAATCGGGAGAAAGATATTTGGTGAGTGAAAACCCAGAGGGAACCTTTAGTTTCTTAGCACACGATTCCAGCGGCCGAAAAACAACAAGCGGTTCGTTTAAAGCTGGAAAGTTTGAAGGTAAATGGACCAGCTACTTTAAGAATGGATGGCCTAAGCAAACATCTTATTATAAAAACGGTGAATTGGATGGCGAAGTAACGATTTATCATGCCAACGCTAACATAAAAGAAATCTATATTTACAAAAACGGAATACTGAATGGAGCATATAAGCAGTATTCTCCTGATGGAACGCTGGTAAACCAAGGTTTTTACAAGGATGGCTACCAGGACAATACTTGGACTTACAGGCTTAGCGATGGCAGCCTGGAATCAACCTATTACTTTTTAAAAGGGGATATTCATGGATGGTTAACCAACTATGATGTTGAAGGTATCATTGAAAATAGACGTAAATATCTGGATGGAAAAATGTTGATTCACGAAAACTATGATATTCATGCAAATAGAATAAACTCAACTTCCCTGCTAGAGCAGGACAGATTTATGATCATGCGTGATTCAAATTACATCAACGCAGTAGGTCATATCAAAGGGGGATACTACGAAGGAGATTTAATATGGGATCACCCCAATGGAAGAACCCTGAGTAAACGGAGCTATTTAAACCATAAAAGACACGGTGAATATTTTCATTACTACGCAAACGGAAGTGTAAAATCGAGAGAGTCCTATTTGAACGGGAAAAAAGTGGGCAAAGGCGTGAAGTATTACGAAAATGGAAATCTGAAAGAAGAAGTCAATTATTTTAATGGAGAAAAAGATGCTGAAGCCAAATATTATGACGAAGACAAAACTTTAGAACTCACCGAAAATTATAGAAATGGAGAATTACATGGCGATGTCATCCAATATGATATAAGTGGCGATGTCATCATTAAACTCATTTTTGAAGAAAACGAACTGATGGCATACCAGTATTTAAAAAACGGCTTGTACACAGATACCATTCCAATTACGAATGGCGATTATAAAATTGAAGCCTATTTTAACAACGGTAAGAAAAGTTACGAGCAATCCTTTAAAAACTTTCTTCCCCATGGAGACAGAATAAAATATTATAGTAATGGGAAAATCCGTCAAAAAAACTCCTTTAAAAACGGAATGCTGAATGGACAATTTTTAGCCTATTATCCTAACGGCAAAAAGAAATTGGAGTATTTCAACATTGCGGGAATGAAAAACGGAAAAAATACCGAATTCTTTGAGAGCGGGAAACCAAAAAAAGTGAGTCAATATAAGCGTGATGAATTACACGGTGTTGTAAAGAATTACAACCAATCGGGTAAGATTATTTCCATTGAAAAATGGTGGAGTGGCAAGTTTATTGGATATGAGCAGTAGAAGAATTTCATTCACACTATCTTTTTGTGTTTTATTTTTGATACCATGAGGACTACAATACTAAAATACATCTTTCTTTGCTTTCTGAGCATTGTAGCAAAAAAAAGCTTCCCGGCCAATTATCCAAACGTTGATGAACTAACTGCTAAATATCAAAAATATAATGCGGTAGTTTCCAATATGGAATCCTTGTATGTGATGGATTGGGCAGATGATTCGGTAATTGTCACTCAGCAAAACTCAAAGGAAGTGGTGATATTAAACGATTTCTCTAAAGGTCTTACAAAAGATTTTATCTTTTTTGGTGGCTTTACAACAATCTCAGAAAAAGAAGCGTACACTTTAGTTCCTGCTGGTGATGATTTCGATAAAGTGAAGGTGAAACAGTTTCAAGAAACGCACAGTATTGATGGCGGCATTTTTTACGATGATTCCAAAATAATGCAATTTGCTTATCCTGCGATTCAAAAAGGCGCTATTACACGTTTGAATTATACGATCAATTATAGCAATCCTAAATTTTTAGGGCAATCCTTCCTGCAATCCTTCATCCCTATTGCCAAGGCAAAAATAATTGTGAAAGTCCATAAGCATATCGAGCTAGGTTTCAAAGAGTTTAATTTCGATCATATTCAGCCCAGCTATAAAACGTATAAAAAAGGCAAGTACACTTTTTATGAGTGGACGGTAGAAGATGTTATGCCGTATCAGTATTATGCGGGAGGCTTTTATTCCACCAGTTTCTTTAGTCCGCATATCGCTTTTTTTATCAAAAGTATTAACAATGAACCTTACTTCGGAACACTCGATCAACTTTATGCATTCTATAACGACTTTATAAACCAGGTAGATAAATCCGGAACCGAAGAGTTGAAAGCTCTCGTGGATGAAGTTACACATGGGCTAACCGATGACCAAGAAAAAGCCAAGGCCATTTATTATTGGGTACACAAAAACATCAAATACATTGCTTACGAAGAGGGTTATTCAGGTTTTGTTCCTATGCCGGCCAAGGAAGTGTTGACCAAACGTTTTGGTGATTGCAAGGGCATGTCGTGTCTGATAAAAACCATGATGGACATGGCAGGCCTCCCTACTTACTTTACCTGGGTGGGAACCCGTCATAAACCATACAGGTACGAGGAATTACCCTTACCTGTGGTAGACAATCATATGATAGCTGCTCAAATTGTAAATGATTCAGTCGTGTTGCTGGATGGCACCTTCGAGTATCTCGATTATGGAGTAAGTCCATACCATATCCAAGGGAAAGAAGTGATGATTGGGATAAGCGAGGATAAGTATAAAATTTATAAAGTGCCAATTACACCGGCTGACTATAGTGTTACAAGCGATTCGATTAAAATTAAGTTAGTGGATGGCAAAGTGAAAGGCCATGATAAAGTCCAATACACGGGTTTTAACAAGCTGGAATTGGCCCATGCCCTGGATGGTGTAAAACCCGAAAAATACAATCAATACCTATCCCATCATTTTGAGATGGGTAACAACAAATTCGTGGTCACGAATAATAAAATAATTAATTTATTTGAGTATGACAATCCAGCCCGGCTCGAATTGAAATTTGAGGTCAGTGATTATTATAAATCCATGGGTGATGAAATATACCTGAACCTGCATCTCGATAAATCCTACGGTCAGATGATTATAGATACCACCGGTAATACATTCACACCCCTTGAAAATGATTTTTATTGTACCGAACGATATATAACAGAATTAGAGATTCCGGAAGGATATGAAGTTACGTATATGCCTAAAGACAACAGTTTTTCAAATCCAGAATTTGAGTTTAGCATCCAGTACAAGAAAACTGATAATACGGTGATTCTGGAGAAGGAACTTAAGTTTAAATTTCTGATTCTATTGGAGGATAAAATTGGAGAGTGGAACAAAATGATAAAAACACTAAACAAGAGTTATAGAAACACACTGGTACTAAAAAAAGGTTTAAAAACTAACCCTAACTTTGATTTCAAATGATACAGGTACAGTAAATAGGCTGAAAGCCATAAAGAACATAGCTTAGGGCAACGCTCTGGGTAAATTGTGTATATTATAAACGGTGGAATCACAAATGTGAAAGATTCAAGTCGTTTTTACACCGCAACTAGATAAGGATGATATTAAAGAACTAATATGAGAAATTCAATTTTACTAATATTACTAACTTTTGCCTTTGGTCTCTCGGCGCAAAACGCGACCAACGAAGTATGGTCGGCAAAACCCTACTATTCCGAAGTTGAAGAACAGAACGAAGGCGAAAACATAATCGGCATCCTTTTAAAAGAAAAGTACGAATATTTCTATTCCGAGGAAGAAGGATTGCTGATGAACCATACCATTCATAAAAAATTCCGCCTGAATAACGATGATGCAATCAATCGTTTTAATAAAATATCAGTGGCATTGGGAAATGTGATCGAGGTCACTGATATTAAAGCCAGAACCATCAAGCCTAATGGGAAATCCATCGAATTCGATAAAAATAATATCAAGGAAATAAAAGACGATGAAAGCGGCAAAAGCTATAAAATATTCGCCATCGACGGAATCGAGATAGGCGATGAGGTAGAATATTACGTGGTTCGAAAAATGCATGCCAGCAATTTCGGTCGCAACTATTTCCAGTTTAATTTTCCTTTACAGCATGCTTCGTTCGAGATAATATGCCCAAACAACCTGGTATATGATATTCGCGGATACAACGGGTTTCCCAACGGAATTTTTGAAAAGCTTGGCGATGAACGAAGCCGGTTCTGGTGCGAGAGTGGCATGATTCCGGCCATTAAAGGCGAGAAATTTTCCTATGTTGACCCGAGAAAACAACGCATTGAATATCGTTTAGACTATAATTACTCCCATGACAATGCACAAAAACTGACCTGGGACGATGCGGCGCAACGAGTGTATGAATCCATGTACTTGACGGTTAACCCTAAAACCATCGAAAAATGGATGGAATTGATACAGGTTCAGGGCAATACCGAAGAAGAAAAAGTAACATATGTAGAGGCGTTCCTCAAAAGCAATATTTATGTGGAACAGTTCAATGCCGACGAGTTCTCCGACCTTGATTTTGTGCTGGAACACAAAGTGACCGGCAGCCGGGGAATAGTTAAATTATACGGAAATATCTTAAAACAACTGGGCATTGAGCATCAAATGGTATTGACCTCGGAGCGCGATAACGTTAGGTTCGATGGTAGCTTCCAGTCATGGAACTACCTCGACCAATATTTAATTTATTTCCCGAACCTCGATAAGTACATCGACCCATCCAATGCCGGATATAGACTAGGTGTGGTCAATGGCAAACTCACCGCTACCGACGGACTTTTTATTGAGCCCGTCAGGATTGGGGATTTTGAATCGGCCATTGGCAAAATAAGGTATATTCCACCCGCTCCATACAACCACAACTACGACAATATGATTATCAATATGACATTAGATGTGGATAGCGATAATGTTCGTATTGTTACCGAACGAGGACTCAAAGGTTTGAGCGGCGGTTTCTTCATTCATTTTTTTAAAATGATGGATGAAGAGCAACAACAGAATACTTTAAAGGAAATGACCGCGACCAAAGCACCAAACCCAACTGTTAACAAATTGTTTTTAAGGGATTCGAGCGATCTGGAACATTTAAAAGATGGGGAGTTTCTGGTGCATTCCGATTTTACCACGGCCGCATTTCTGGAACAAGCAGGACCCAAACTATTATTGAGTATTGGGGAAGCTATCGGCCAACAGGTTGAAATGTATTTTGAAGATGACCGCCAGTCGATGGCTGAGAACGACTTTAACCGCATGTATTATCGCGAAATCAGCCTACAAGTGCCCCAAGGTTATAAAATTGTCAATCCCGAAGCGGGAGAATTGAACGTTATTGCAAGCAAAGGGGGTGAGAAGATTTTCGGATTTGAATCGAATTATACCTACAACGGTGATATCTATAAAATAGTGGTTGAAGAATATTACAAGGAAATTTTTGTCGATCAAGAATCCTTTGAAGGTTTTAAAAACGTGGTAAACGCCGCCGCCGATTTTAATAAAATTGTACTGGTTTTGGAGGAAAAGTAATATTGAGTTAAGATGTAAAATATTCATCTACCCGATAACTGTCGGTTCCCTTATCTATATATCTATATGCCTGGGTTACCGAAGACTCATAAACGAAGAAGATATGCTGTAGTATGCTTGTTGTTTCTCGCGGATTTATTTTCTGCGAAGGAAAATCGCCTTTTAATAAAAAATGTCACCAAAAAATACAATCCTATTTGTAAGGAAATGCTATGCCATTCGACTGATACGGTATTAATCTTATAAATGTACGTAAAAGAAACGACCCTAAAGAAAAGTTTCTCGCACTATTTGTCCCTATTCATTGGGAAGAGAAGCATTATAGGGAGTTCCTTCGAATACATTTGGAATTTAAAATTATACTGTAATGAAAGTAAGTCGACTTCTTATATCCGTTTTCGTTATTTCGTCATTGGCCTTTTATGCATGTGATGATGGCAATAATCCCATGTCAGATTCCAACACAAACCCCACGGACAATAATAACGATGGGGATATGAATGATGATGGGAGTAACAATAACGGTGCAACACTGGCACCGGATTTCAGTCTTCAAAATCTAAATGACGAAACCGTAACGCTATCTGCCTACAAAGGAAAAGTGGTGGTACTTTTCTTTTTTGGCAACACTTGCCCATCCTGCATAGCATCAGCGCCGTCAGTGCAAAGCAAGTTGGCAAATGCATATAGTGCTAACGGCAATGTTATTATTGTAGGTATTGATCAGTGGGATGGCACAAAGGCTTCGGTAGAAGGGTTTAAAAACAGTACAGGTGTAGATTTCCCTCTGCTGCTGAAAGGTTCATCGGTAGCCAGTAAGTTCGAAACTACCTACGACAGGCTTATTGTTGTGGATAAGGAAGGTTATATCCGATTTAAAGGGAGCCGTGGAGCTGGAAGCGATGCAGATTCTGCCAAAAGTACCGTGGAAACATACCTAAACAAATAGACTATGGCAAGAAATCATTTACTTGTCCTTTTTGTTTTGTTTATTTCGCTCAACATAAGTGCACAGACGATTCGGAATTTCTCAACCTCTACGATAGATAACAAACCGGTAAGCTATTCTGATATAAAAGGGGAATATTTAACTGTACTCGATTTTTGGGCATCGTGGTGCCGGCCCTGTTTGAAAGCCATGCCCAAACTTCAAAATATTTACCAGGAATACAATCATAAAGGAGTTGCTTTTATTGGCGTAAATACCGATGGCCCACGAAGCTTCTCGAAGGTCTTGCCACTGGTAAACTCGTTAAATATCACCTACCCCAACATAAGGGATATTGAAGGTAAGATAAAAGACGAACTGGAAGTGAGTTCAATGCCTACATTTCTTATTATAAGCAAAGAAGACATAGTGGTTTTTCGTCACGAGGGATTTGCTTCCGGCGACGAGGAAGAGTGGCGAAAGGTAATAGAAAAACTACTTGCAGAATGAGAAGCTATTCGATATTTACCTTATTGATGATTGGATTCACGGTTGTTACTGCCCAATTTTCGGGCACCGCTTTAACGGAGTATCAATACGGAAAGCTCCCCAACGAACAGGACGATATGTTCAATTCGGTGTACAGCAAGTTGAATTTAAACTATACTCTAAGTCAGTTTAAGTTTGGTGCAGGCCTGCAGCTATATCAATCGCCCTTTGGAGAAAGGAATTACATAAACTTATCGCAAGCCAAAGTAAGCTATCAAACAAAATCCGTGTCGGTGCAATTAGGCAACTACAATGAGATTCTGGGCAAAGGTATCCTACTAAGAAATTACGAAATACCTGGTGCGGTTATCGAAGATCGCGGTTTCCGTTCCAAGCAGTATTTCTATACCGACATGCTTGGAGCTACGGCTTCCTATAAAACCGATAAATGGTCGGGAAAGGTACTTTGGGGGTATGCCTTAAATAACCTGTACCCACCCACGCAAATATGGGAGAGAAGAAGGTCGGATGAGGTGCTGGGTACTGAAGCGGGATATACGGTTGGAAAGCAAAAAATAGAATTTTCCGGATTACGATTAAAGAACGATGAGGAAGAAAGCTACTATGCTATGACAGGATTCTCCGGCACCATTCTCCCAACATTGACATATTATTTGGGATATGCCGACTATTTAGGTGGAGAAGGTAAAAGCTCCAACGAACAAGAAGCTTTTGCAATATATGGCAGTTTAGCGTTTTCGTTAGCAAACTTCGGTTTAAGCCTGGAATACAAGCATTACGAGCACTTTTTAATTGGTACAGGAATTAACGAACCACCTGCTTTAGTTCGTGAGCATAGTTATAAGTTATTGAACAGAAGCACACATGTTCTGCAGCCAACCAATGAAAGTGGCATCCAGTTGGAGGCGTTTTATCAGCCAGGTCTTTTTTCCTTGTTGACGTTTAATTACACCTATGCCAGAAACAGGTTTGTCAGGGAGTTTAATTATAACGAGTGGTTTTTTGAATTTTCGGGTGTTGGAATTTATGATGGAGATTTAAAACTGTTTGCCGATTATGCGCTGGATCCGCTTAAAAATGAGGACAAAAGAATATCTGCTGGTTTCTATATGGATAGTCCGCTTTGCAAAAAATGGGGATTGATCGTTGAAGGTGAAGGACAAAAATTTGAAAGACTTGATACCCATGTCCAGAATTATCTTTTGGGGCTTACCATTCGTAATAAATCTAAATTTTATCTGGGCTTAAATACAGAGTGGAGTAACGATCGGTTTGTATCCGAATCCGATAAATGGTGGGTTGGGTGTAGTACCCGATACAAGCTCAACTCAAAAAACAGCGTTCAACTGTTTGTTGGCGAACGCAGAGGAGGGCCTGCCTGCAGCGCGGGTGTATGCTACGAAGTGTTGGATTTTAAAGGAATGGAAATCAGGTGGTCGGCAAGACTATGATGGAGAATGAAAAACACAAATGGTTAATGGAAGCGGAAAAAATCCAGGTATATAGGCAAGGACTTTGCTCCTTCACCAGTTAAATTTCAAATAAAGGTATTACACTCTGGTCAGAGTTATAGTCCCAACCAATTTCTTACACCAATAAATCCTGGTATCCATGTTCTTCGATGATTTTGACGGCATTCTCATAATCGGCTGCATTAACTTTTAGTGTAATATCATCTTGTGTTGCCGACCCGAAATAGGTATTCATTAAGGATGATGCCGGGTTATCGGAATGAAGAAGGGAATAAATTCCAGAGCCCTCCAGAATTCGTTTAATTTCCTCAGCTATAATTTTATCGCTTACCTGAAGTAGTGCTTTTATTTCCGTATCCGCCATAATTAAATAGTTTTGATTAATAAGTGTATAAGATACCCGGTTTTTCCTACTAAAAAAATCCTTCGCAAGTATACGAAGCAGTCTGTTTACGGTAAAGCCCATTTGGTACCGGTTAAGAACCTTCAACCTGAAACACCTTTGCAAAGGCTAATATCCTGCAACCGATAACTAAAGGCCTGCAGCCAGATGCTACTTGGTGTACTTATATCGTTTGATGCTCTTTTTGGGCGTTTTTTCAAATTCCTCGGGAAACAAAGTCACCTGTGAAAGGTTCATATAAGCAGGTAACTCTTCGTTTACCAATTTCTTGAGGCCTTCAATTGTGTCGGTAATTTCTTTCTCTGATAAATTTTCTGCATCAGCCTTTTCGTAATCGGGATATACCAGTGCCTCCAGTTTTCCTTCCCCTATATCGCGTACCAGGCACTCCTGAACGTATTCCATGTTATTCAGTTTGGCCTCGATCTCTTCGGGGTAAATGTTCTGTCCGGAACCACTCAGTATCATGTTTTTACTTCGTCCTTTAATATAAATGAAGTTGTTATCATCTATAACACCCAGATCACCTGTGTGCAACCAGCCATTTTTGTCGAAAGCCTTTTCTGTAGCCTCTTTATTTTTGTAATACCCCAACATTGTTTTGGTGCCTTTTACCATAATCTCCCCCACTTCGTTATAGGGGTCGTTGGAATCAATCATTACCTCCATACGGTCTACTAGCCTGCCCGCAGATCTCGGTTGGGTTGTGTCCCAGGGCTCGTAACTGATCAGCGGACCGCATTCCGTCATGCCATAGCCAATGGTAAACGGGAAGCCAATTTTACGCAAAAAATCTTCAACATCTTTATTGAGTGCAGCACCGCCAATCACAATCTGCTGAAATTCGCCACCAAACACCTCGGTCAATTGATTTTTTACTTTTTGGTAAACCACCTGATTTAGGATTGGAATCTTGCTCAAGGTTTTCACGGGATTCTTTTCCAAAGCCGGCAAAATCCGTTTCTTGAATATTTTCTCCAGGATTAATGGCACTGCTAAAACCAAATGCGGTTTTACGTTTTGAAAAGCCTCGGTGATAATCTGGGGAGAAGGCGTCCTGCTCAAAAAGGTAATATGACATCCCACGGTAAATGGCCACAGAAATTCGAACAGGCAACCGTATGCATGCGCTAAAGGCAGGAATGAAACAATCCTGTTACCAGGTTTTAGTTCCAGATTTTCCTGTGCATAAAGAACATTTGACCAGATACTTCGGTGAGGTAACATCACCCCTTTTGAAAATCCGGAGGTACCCGATGTGTATGACAACACCATTAGTTCATCCTTATCAATTTTGGCAAACTCTATCATCTCAACAGTAAACTCCTCAGGAATTTTTATTGAGTCAACAATGTTTTTTAGCTCAAGTGTACAACTAACCAAGGGTTTAAAACTTTCGATGCTTACGATACCCTTTATATTTTGCATCATGCTTTCATCCACCTTGTTAAAAATCAAATCGGTCGAAAACAACAACTTCGATTCTGAATGGCTGACAATATGATGAATCTCGCCACTGCCAAAGTCAGGCAGAATAGGGACAACAACAGCTCCATACGACACGGTTGCCAAGTAGGTGATGGCATAATTGCTTAGGTTTCTGCCGATAAGTGCTACTTTGTCACCCTGTTGGATATCACACTTCTTAAACAATTCGTGTATCCAGTAAATTCTTTCGCTTGCTTGACGATAGGTATATGATTCTCCCTGATAGTTGCTAAAGGCAGATTGATTTTCATAACTTTTTAAGGCATGTTCTATCATGCCGATAAATCCATTATTCTCCATAAATTTCGATTAAGCTAATTGGGATGGGATGGGTCAAAAATTGTAAAACGATTTTAACTTTGCAAGTTAATACTTTTATTTAAACCCGGATTATGTATTGGAGGTTCGTCATGAGCATTGCAAGTATAATAAAACAAGGCATTACCGAAACGAGGCATAACTTGTCCCGATTACTTTCAAAGAATTTATCGTGGGTAAAAAAATTACAATAAAATTTCATCGCACTTGATGTTGCGGGGATTTATATTTGCATGTGTAATATTTAATATGGCGGTATATAATTCAA
>NZ_JBQTGI010000017.1:59450-128107 GCF_052400645.1 Saccharicrinis sp. GN24d3 | reverse complement strand
TTGGTCTGGTAGTTCAGCTGGTTAGAATGCCGGCCTGTCACGCCGGAGGTCGCGGGTTCGAGTCCCGTCCAGACCGCGAAGAAGGGAAGCAGTTTTTGTTTCCCTTCTTTTTGTTTATAATCACTGACAACGTAGCATTTTAACTTTTCTTTGCAGGACTTCCATCAAAAACAGATTGGATAATACCAGGGAGAAAGCATAAAATATATCTTCCAACGGAATAGTAAGAATCCTTATCCCCATAAAAACATGGGGGCTATACCAAACGATTTCATTTTCTATTCCGAACCCGGTCAATATTCCATTAACGATAAAAAAGGGAATCAATATTACGGGAAACACCCAGAAATAAACACTTAACAACTTCCAATCATAAATAAATGCCAGAATTAATACAAATACCAAGCTTGAAAAATTAATAATGGTATATGGCAAATGAGAAAACCCCATTACAATTAAAAAAGAAGCTATCAATAACAAAGTTGCAAGTGTAGCGGTTATCTTCTTTGAGAAACTTAAAAAAGGAAAATAGTGTTTTAAGGAATGAAACGTAAAAACACAACAATAAGGAATCACGACAAAAAACAATACTTCTTCTACCGGAAGATTAAATATGTAATATCCACTTAAGTAACTTTCATTAAATCCCCAATAACGGTTTTCAGTAAAAAAATAGTCCCAAATTAAATATGGAATAGCAACTAATAAAATAGAGGTAAATAAAGAAGGCCAATACTTATAAAACTTTAATTTAGGGTGGAAACTATACAAAAAAGGAATCGAACCGGAGCATATTAGAATCCAGAAATACAAACTCATAATAAATCCTTGTTTAATTTTTTTGTTTCTTCTTCAGCTTCTCCTGCTTAAAATATTTAAATGGGAATATTAACAAACCAAAACACTCCCCATGCTCCGGAGAATGATGCCTGTGGTGCATTGAATGTGCCAATATAACCGAACGAACGTAAGTAGGTTTCCAACCTTTCAACCACTTTAGTCTGCGGTGAAAAACAACCTCATGAAAGATAAAATATGCGAACCCGTATACAGTAATACCAATAGCTACACTCAAAAGAACATTGCTGGGCAACAAACTCCCCAAAATGTAACAAATCATTGAGGGAATAGCAAAAATCACAAAAAACCAGTCATTTTTTTCAAAGAAAGAACTCCGATGTATCTCTTTCGGAAAATGATGATCCTCATGCAAGTTCCACAAAAAACCGTGCATAACGTATTTATGAGCAAACCAGGCCACCCCTTCCATAAAAACAAATGTTGCGGTGCCAATCAATATTAAAAAATAAATCTGCATCACCTTATCTTTAAAAAATTAAAACAATCCAATCTTTATAACAATATAAGCTTTTGCCAACAAAATGACTTTACGCAAGTTAGAAATTCTTATCCGCTTTTTCATCAATTCTTCCGCTTTTGTCCGCTCAATTTTTTTAGTCAATCCCAAATAATAGACATAGGCAATATAAACGCCTAGCCGAGCGTTTTTAGGTAGTTTCTTTATGCCCTTCAAGGCGATCCTATAATCATGGTAAATGTCCTTCAGTATTTCATTTTTACTGCCCTCCTCCAATTTAGAATGACGCAGTTGCGGAAAGTAGGCCCTATGCAATTCTTCCATATCGTCTTTAACATCACGCAGAAAATTTACCTTTTGAAAAGCAGAACCCAGCTTGGTAGCACTATGTTTTAAATCATCGTACATTTGACGATCCCCATTAACAAAAACTTTAAGGCACATAAGTCCAACCACATCGGCCGAACCATAAATATATTGCTTCAGCTCGAGCTCATTGTAAGATGTCTTGTATAAATCGGCCCGCATACTCTTCAGGAAGGCTTGTATTAATTCTTCTGGTATATCGTATCTTTTAACGGTGTGTTGAAAAGAATTTAATATTGGGTTTAGACTTATTCCTTCGGATAATGATTTATATAAATCGCTTTCAAAATCATCCAGTAATTTTACCTTGTTATATTGATGAAAGGAGTCAACAATTTCATCCGCAAAGCGAACAAACCCATAAATACTATAAACGGCCTGACGTATAGCGGAATTTAAGCACCTAACACCAATACTAAAGGAGGTGCTGTAGGATCGTGTTACCAATTTACTACATCGATAACTTACTTTATCAAAAAGTAATTTATTCTTATTGTTTTTCTCAATCTCTTTTTTATATGTAATTATAAGTTCAGGGACAGTCTTGATATTATTTTCTGCTGCCACCACCCCTATCGCATTATCGTAATCTTTATTATCCATCAAGCTGTCTTTTTTACTAACTATAACTAATTAATCTTATTCAAGTATTGGGTAACCAAGTCAGATACTATTTTACCCGAAATAATTGTTGGAGGCACACCCGGACCAGGAACTGTTAACTGACCGGTGTAGAACATGTTTGCTAATTTTTTATTTTGTAATTTAGGTTTTAAAAATGCAGTTTGTCTTAAAATATTTGACAAACCATATGCATTACCACCATAAGCATTGTAATCTGTTTTAAAATCGTTAACACAGTATGACTTCTTAAGTACAACATTATCTTTAACAGATTGTTGCGTAATCATTTCAAGCCGTCGTATAATTTCTTCGAAATACCTATCCCTAATTTCAGCTGAATCCTTAAGGCCTGTTGCGATAGGAATTAAAAATATGGCACACTCATTACCTTCCGGAGCACAGCTCTTATCGGTCATACTAGGGAAACTAGCGTAAAACAAAGGGTTTTTGGGCCATTCTTTTGAATCATATATACTAAATGCATGTTGATTGAACGAAGTATCAAAAAACAAAGTATGATGTTCCAAATTTTTTAGCTTTTTATTAAAACCTACATAAAACAATAAGGCCGACGGGGCAAAAACCTTTTTACTCCAATAGGATTCCCGGTAATTTCTATCTTTTTTTTCCAATAAAGTTTCTGTATGGTGATAATCGGCTCCGGAAACAACAACGTCCGCCTCCCTATAATCACCGTTTACCATAATTCCTTTCACTTTGCCATTCTCAGAAATAATTTTTTGAACCTCAGAGTTAAAATTCAGTCCAATGCCGTTTTCCTTAGCTAACCGTTCAAATGCTTGCACAACGCTGTACATCCCCCCCTCCGGGTACCAGGTTCCCAACACCATATCGGCATAGTTCATAAAGCAATAAAAAGCAGGCGTATTTTGCGGCTTTGCACCGAGAAACAGTACGGGAAATTCCAATACCTGTCTTAAACGATGACTCTTCACTCCGGAACGAACCATTTTGGTGATAGATTTTACAAACTGTCCAAGTCTTTTTACAGTAGCTGGAGTTATGAGCTCAAGGGGTGATTTACCCGGCATATAAACCACTTTATCCATGGCCACCTTGTAGTTGTAACCAGCATATTTTAAAAACTTCTTAAGAAATTCGCCACCCCCTTTTTCTTCTTTTTCAAACAAAGCATAAATCCCCTTCAAGTCAGCCGAAATATCCATTAAATCATCTGGCCCAAAAAAAACCCTGTAACCCGGATCTAGTCGCAGGAGTTTATAGTAGTCGCTTGGTTTTTTGTCGAAATCGGAGAAAAAACGTTCAAAAACATCCGGCATCCAATACCAGGTGGGCCCCATATCAAATTTAAAACCAGCCTCTGAAAACTGCCTGGCCCTGCCTCCACTCATCTTATGCCTTTCATAAACGCTAACCTCACAACCTTTGCTGGCTAAATAGTTGGCTGCAGAAAGCCCTGAAAAACCGGCACCTATAATCGCAACTTTCTTATGGGAAATATCTTTCATTTCATATCAAATTTTAAGGTTAGTATCCATTAATTTACCTAATAAAACATCTACAACTCATTTAGTTTATAAACATTATATAGCCAATTTACAACATGTATGTACCAATTGCATTTATTTTCCAGGTTTTAAATCGTTATACATCCTCAAAATACCGACGGAATAAGAATCAATTGAACAATAGGAATAGGTCGATCTGCCATTTACTAAACATACCCCTACTATTTTTGTTCATGTATAATTTATATATATTAAACAACACACAAAATGCATTCAACTGGAAAGAATGGATTAGCCCCCTTTAAATCTTTGCAGACATAGGCTATAATACGTTATATGTATGGGATTTATGTTGTTTGAGTAAAAAAGAGGATAGTCGGAGCAATGGTTCTGTTGACTGCATGTTTTCCATGGCAAAAGTATCTGACACGGCAAAAATCCTGACTTATCTTTTCTAGATCCATTTCGCAATGGACAACCTTGCCCGCTACTTAGGGTTGGCTACTTAACCCATAGCGGACTTCCACTGAGTGGCTACTTGCCATATGCGGCATAAACAAAAAAAACCCGTTCAAATCAATGAACGGGTAATAATATCAATAGGAATGAAATCTTAATTTTCTTTAGCCTTCCAATCTCGAGCAGTCTCGTACATGGCAATTACATTTTCAACCGGTGTTTCAACTTTAATTTTATGGCTTGGACCCAGAATAAAGCGTCCGCCAGGAGCCATCACATCCAACAAATTTTTCACGCCTTCCTTCACCTGCTGCGGGGTGCCTTTACGAAGCAACAATTCTTCATCCATGGCGCCACAGAAAGTTATCAATTTCCCATAGTCCTTTTTAAGCCCTTCCGGATTCATACCCACCGCTCTGGTTTGGATAGGATCCAACACCTCGGCCCCGGCACTAATAAAATTAGGCAATAACTTGCGGACACCACCACAACTGTGCATATAAAAGTGCGCCCCCATAGCTTTGGGTTTGCTTGTAAAGGCATTTATTGAAGGACGTATGTAGTTTTCCCAGTGATCTTGTCCTATGGTTAATCCGGTTTGGGACCCAAAATCATCCGCTACACGAATAAAATCAATTCTTCCCTTTGAAACTTCAAAAAACTCATCAATAAAGGCTTTGTAAAACTCAATTACCCTGTCGCACAATGTCCTAAAAAATTTCGGGTGAGACATCATTATTTCCATAAAGCTCTCGCGCCCGATTAATCGTTGCACAATACGAAACAGGCCGGGAGAAGAATATCCGGGAGCTGTCATGATAGCATAGTCCTTATATTTTTCCAACTGCGCCTCCAGAGAATTAAAATCGAAGAGTTGGTTGCCTGGCCAGTTAAAGTCATCCAAGGCTGCAGGATCAGTCACACCTTCCAGCGGGAAGTCCGTAGCTTGCCAATAACTGAATTCGCCTTTTTTAATACGGGAATATCCCACTCCCCAAATGTCCTTTTTACGCTTGTTGTTTTCATCAATTAACTGAGGCCCTACGTATTTTGGCTCCACCCATCTAAAGTCAACATCCAGATGTTCCAGCAGTTGATCGCGATTTGTAAAACCAAAGAAGGACATCATTTTCTCACCAAATTCCGGTACATCCCAATAAAAAAAAGGAACCCTGTCCGGAACATCGTTGTTCAGAGTTTTTAAAACTCTTTCTTTGTGGTTCATAAATGATGTTTTATAACTATTGTTAAATACAAGTTTCACTGTAAAAAACCTCCCGAATTTATAAATATTTTGAGAAAAAACAAATTACAGGTGTTAAATGTCAGAAATTCACAGTTCAAAAGACGCTAAAAACATCGCCAGCATTATTGAGCACGCTGTCGCACCGCCTCATAAACCAATATCCCTGCGGCTACCGACACATTTAACGATCCGATGGTTCCGGCAATGGGAATTTTCGCACCCGCATCACAGATTTTCAGCATCTGTGACGAAACCCCCTTATCCTCTGCGCCCATGACAATGGCAGTAGGACCCGTGAAATCAATATCGGTGTAATTTTCACTGCCTTTTTCTGTTGCGGCGACTATCTTCAATCCCGAGTTTTGTAAATACTCCACTGATTTATATAGGTTTTTTACCCTTGATACCGGTATATTGTGCAAAGCTCCTGCTGAAGTTTTAACCGCATCGGCGTTTATGGGCGCCCCGCCTTTTTCCGGTATTACTATTGCATCAACCCCGGCACACTCCGCAGAACGCGCTATGGCTCCCATATTTCTGATATCTGTAATTCCGTCAAGCACCAGTACCAATGGGTTTTTACCGTCCTCAAACAGGCCTATAAGCGTATTTTCGAGGTCCTGATAAGTGATGGCGGCAACAAAAGCAATAACGCCTTGGTGGTTTTTGCGCGTAGCCCGGTTAATACGCTCTACGGGCACCGTTTGCCAGGTAATTTTAGCCTCCTTCATGGTTTCTACCAATTCCTCATAAAGCTCGCCCTGCAACCCCTTCTTCACTAATACTTTTTCAATCTCCTTGCCCGAACGGATGGCTTCAATAACCGATCTGATCCCGAATAAAAAATCACTTTTTCCTGCCATAATTATTTTTTTATTATTGATAACCTATCATGTAAGTATCAATCAGCTATTTAATCCAATTTCTTTTTTTCTATCTCAGCTTCTTCCAATTTCTGGTGACAACTTTCCCATTGTTCCATTTCTTTCTCTAAGGAAGAATTTAATGCTTGGTATTTTCGCACAAACTCGGCGTCACTGGCATTTTTTGGATTTTGCATCAGCCTGTCCAGCTCCGTAATATCCTCTTCCAGATTAGCGATATTTTTTTCGCACCTCTCCACTTGCTGCTGTGCTTTTTTTACCCGTTTGCTAATCTCTTTTCTTTCTTCGTATGATAATTTAGTATCCAGTTTAACAGGCTGCACCTTCTTCGCTTTTGCAGCTTTACCATTAGGTTTCTGCTGTTCCAATCCTTTCAGCGACTCCAGCTTTTTTCGCTCGAGGAACTCGTATATCCCTCCCAGATGCTCCTTCATCTTTTTGTTGCGGAACTCATACACCTTGTCAACCAGACCGTCCAAAAACTCCCGGTCGTGAGAAACCACTACAACGGTACCTTCAAAGTCTTTCACGGTCTGTTTCAACAGCTCCTTTGATCGGATATCCAGATGGTTGGTTGGCTCATCCAGAACCAACAAGTTAACGGGCTCCAGCAGCAACCTGACCATAGCCAGGCGTGTCCTTTCCCCTCCGGATAATACCGAGACTTTTTTATCTACTGTTTCCCCACTAAACATGAAAGCCCCCAACAAATCCCGTATCTTTAATCTGATATCACCTACAGCAACATGATCAATAGTTTCGAGTACCGAAAGACTTTCATCAAGAAGGTCGGCCTGGTTCTGTGCGAAATATCCGATTTTTACCTGGTGTCCCAATTTTAGCTTGCCCGTATATCCAATCTGATTCATAATCATACGTGCCATGGTCGTTTTGCCTTCCCCGTTCCTTCCGATAAACGCGACTTTCTCCCCTCTTTCAATCGTGAAATCCACATCGTGCAGCACCTGAAGGTCACCATAACTTTTGGAAACATGTTTACCTTCCAACGTAATACTGCCTGAATGTGGTGCGGGAGGAAATTTTATGCGTAAGGCTGAATTGTCGAACTCGTCCACTTCAATTCGGTCTAGTTTTTCGAGCTGCTTAACGCGCGACTGAACCTGGACCGCCTTTGTTGCCTGATACCTGAACCTGTCAATAAACTTTTCGGTATCCTCGATTAACTTCTGCTGATTGCGATATGCAGCCATTTGTTGTTCCTTACGCTCTTCTCTCAGGGCAAGATACTTGGTGTAAGAAGCTTTGTAATCATATATCTTCCCCATCTGGATTTCGATGGTACGTTTGGTTATATTATCCAGGAAAGCCCGGTCGTGCGAAACCAACACAACGGCACCATTGTAGTTCTTCAGGAAATCCTCGAACCATTGAATGGATTCAATGTCGAGATGGTTGGTAGGCTCATCCAATAAAAACACGTCTGGTTTTTGCAACAGAATCTTTGCCAGCTGGATGCGCATCCTCCAGCCTCCGGAAAACTCGGAAGTCAGGCGGGTAAAGTCTTCCCGCTCAAAACCCAATCCTTTAAGGGTAATCTCCATGCCCGATGCATAGTTGGCACCGCCAAGGATATTCAAGCGATCACTTTTGTCACTCACCTGATGGATCAAATCAAGGTATGATTCCGATTCATAATCGGTTCTGTTGGCCAGTTGCTCGTTCAATGACTCAATTTCCTTTTCCAATGTTATCAGCTCGCCAAAGGCCTTCTCCACTTCTTCCCAAACAGTGCCTGTGTCATCGTGTTTCATATGCTGCGGCAAATAACCTATTCTTACATCCTTTGGACAAGATAGAGTTCCATTTGTGGGCACCTGCACACCTGCCAATATTTTTAGTAAGGTTGATTTTCCTGCACCGTTTTTGCCTGCCAACCCAATTTTGTCTTTAGGATTTACAAGAAAAGACACATCTTTAAATAAGGTAAAGCCTCCAAACTCAACCGACAACTTATTTACCGAAACCATTTATAATAAAACTATAATGAAAAACCAAAATTCTGGGATTCTACCCATACACAAACTTGATGAAGCCAAAACCAATCAGGTTTTTGCCTTGTCAAAGATAGCCGGAAAAATTACGATATGATCATTGCTTCTTGCCGCATTACCCAAGCGCACCTGGCAATGCCTTCACTCATCGCAATAATTTCCAATACTTTTTTTGACTAAAAAACTCCTACAATCCTACGCTTTAAATTAACAAATAACAACGCATTAAAATCTTCGTCTAACGCAAAGGTTTTCTGTAAATATCCAAAGAAGGACCAAAACCTATCACATATAGACCGTCGTTATAAAATCCGCCCCAATTCACATGCCTCTTAAAGTTAAAATTAAACTGAACTTGCTCAGCCGAATAATTGGATATACAGTGCTCAAACTGATGACCGTACCGAACCTGCGCTCCCATAAAATAGTACATGACATCAAAACCCCAAATTCCATATCGCGAATAATTGACATTTCTTCCTGAGCGAATAAAGTATGGGGATACCGCGAACGGTTCAGTATGATACCATGTTCTATATTTTAAAGTAAAGTCTTGAACCATTCCATTCTGGTGGTCCAAAACATATGGAGTTAATATTTGCGTGTCCAGGTCATGTATTTCCTCGGCATCAATCGTCTGGAATCTTAACCAACTTCCAAAACCAATTAACTTAACCTGCACATCCGTCGATTGGGAAACCCCGTGCAAAGTGGTTATAATTTTAGATACATCCGCTTCATCAGGCGAAGGTATAACCACTACATTCACTTTATCATGACTCAACATCGCTTCTACGCCCTGAACATCTTGTTCCGAAAATGCGATTTCAATAAAGTCGGGCTGCATTCCCCGTGGTAAATATTTAAGGTAAAGCTTGTTTTTAATCCAGGCGGCCAACTTATTTTCATCAGCGCTAGGCAATGCGGATTTTAACACGACAATACGCGCGTTTTCTCTTTGGTTCACAATGTAATCCGAGTATTTATCGTATAACAAACTATCCGGAGTGTTTACCTGGAACAAATAAGGGTTTTCGTTAAGCAATGGATTTATACTAGACAACGGATATACCATTTTTATTTTATGCTTCAACGAGAAATCTGATACCAGTTTTAAGTTGCTGGTATATGCTGGACCTATAATAAGATCCATTGCCCTAAGTTCGGGCCGGGCCAATATTTGCCTCACCTTACTGGTGTCAGGAGCAGTATCGAATGCGTACAGTTGCAGATTAACACCTTGCTTTTTCAACGAGTCAACAGCCAACAGAGCCCCTTCGTAAAATTCGACAAAAGTACGGGAACGTGGCGAAAGAACAGGGTCTTCCCTCTCGATTTCGATCTCTTCGTCCTCCTCGATTTTTGTGATTATATTTGCCTTACGCGTAGCTTCTATATCAAACGGCAACAGCAGGGCAACTTTGAGCACTTCTTTGTTTTTATAATAATTGTAACCTGCGCAATCTACAGAAATGGTATCAAAATCTTCCGTTATTTTTTCTTCCACAACCAATTCCTCCATCTTGTTTTCTTCCCTTTTCCGGGCAAGGTAGTCCAAAGTAGGAATCTTAATTTTCATTCCTTTGCGAATATTCGTCAAGATCAATGTAGGGTTTGCTTGTTCAATATCCGCTATTTGTACACCATATTTTCGGGAGATGGAATAAATCGTTTCTCTTCGTCTGACAGAATGAACCTTAAAATCGTCTTTTTGATTGTTGCTGTTCAGCTGAGGTTTCCTGACCTTGGCTTTAGGGATTCTTACCACATAGCCAAGCGGCAATCCATCAGGGTTTAACTCCGGATTACTTCTTGCCAAATCTTGTTGGGAAACGTTATATTTTTTGCTTACCGAATATATCGTTTCCCCTTTTTTGATTTTGTGATACACATACTGTTTATCCTCCATGGGCGTTTGGCCAGCATCATATTTTGTTGCTTCGGTTAACAACGCCGATTCAACCTTTGGAATCCGGATACTTGAACCAACGGCCAAAATACCATTTTGCAAGGCCTGGTTGTATTTAATAATAGTATCTACTTTAGTGTTATAATTTATTGAGATTGCGTAAAGTGTTTCTTTGGGCTTAACCACATGATAAACATATGTCGCCCCGGGATCATCTTTTTCAGCTTTTGAATTCGATACCGGAATCTTAAATATAGTACCAATCAAAAGGTTACCTTCCGCACCGACATTATATTTTTTAATCTCATCAATGCTCACATTGTACTTTTTGGACAGGAAATACAAGGTTTGTCCTTTTTCAATGGTATGATAAATAAACTCACCCAACTCTTTAATTTCTTCAGTATTGCTATTTCTACCACCTATTACCGGAATATGCAGTATATCTCCGGGATTTAATCCAAAAATAGAGCCCGGGTTCGCTTCGTGGATTTCTTTTTGGGACACGCCGTACCTTTTTGCAATCCCATAAAACCCCTCTCCTTTCTTCACAATATGCAAATAATAGGTTTTCCCATCCACGATGACTTTGTCAGCAACGCCTTCATTTCCAACAGCTTGCGCCAACATATGCGGCGACATATGGAAACATGCAACAAGTATCAAACAGCTTATAATTGATTTTCTGATCATTGAATTTACGATTCTGAATTATAGTGCCTCCAAAAGTATAAAAAGAGTACCACCAAAACAAAAGCAAGTTGGCATAAACAAAAAAAGTTGTTGCAACATCTGTTCCAACAACTTTTCACCGAGTTAAATATCTAATTTTTTACATTTTAATCTGAGCTTCAATTTCCTGCATCTGGTTCTTGAAATCCTTGTTTGTTTCTATTAGGTTATTCACTGTTTTGCAAGCATGTAACACCGTTGCATGATCTTTTTTTCCGATTTTGGAACCAATGGTTGACAAGGAAGAATTGGTTAAACTTTTTGAAAAATACATGGCTACCTGACGGGCCTGAACAATCTCTCTTTTTCTTGTTTTGGACTGCAAGGAATCAACCGCTAAGCCAAAGTAGTCACATACAATCTGCTGAATATAATCCACGCTTAACTCCTTTTGTGTTTTCTTCACCAATTTGTCAACAATAGACATGGCAACATCTTTTGTGATCTCCTTTTTGTTTAGGGTAGCCTGTGCTAGCAAGGAAATCAAGGCACCTTCCAGTTCACGAATATTCTGGGAAATATTGGATGCGATATATTCAATTACATCATCATCAATGGAAGAAATGCCATCCTTATATAGCTTATGCCTTAAAATGGCTACACGCGTGTCGTAATCGGGCGTATGCACGTCTGCTGACAAACCCCATTTAAATCTCGACAGCAACCTATCTTCCATGCCCTTCATTTCAACAGGGGCTTTATCCGCCGTTAAAATTAATTGCTTACCCATTTGATGGAGGTGGTTGAAGATATGGAAAAACGTATTTTGTGTTTTCTCTTTACCGGCAAATTCCTGAACATCGTCAATGATCAATACATCAATCATCTGATAGAAGTTTAAGAAATCGTTTTGCGTGTTATTACGCACCGATTCAGTAAACTGTGTTTGAAACTTGTTTGCATTAACATACAAAACGGTCTTTTCCGGAAAATACTTTTTAACGTCAATTCCTATTGCCTGTGCCAAGTGGGTTTTCCCTAATCCTGAATTACCATACAGAAACAATGGGTTGAAAGCTGTTTTGCCGGGGTTTTTAGCTACCGCCATACCTGCCGAGCGCGCCAACCTGTTGCACTCCCCTTCGATATGGTTTTCGAAGGTATAATCAGAATTAAGCTGAGGGTCGACATTCAACTTTTTAATACCCGGTATAACAAAGGGATTTTTCACAACCGGCTTTTCCGAATTCATTTGCATCGAAACGGGACGATTTCTTAGATCTGTCTTGTTATTCGAGGGTAATCGCTGGGTTAATGGTTGTTGATTTTTTTGGTGGGGGTTATCTACAACAACACTGTACTCCAACTTGGCTGAATGCCCAAGTTCTCTTCTAATCGTACTTCTCAAAAGATCAATGAAATGTTCTTCCAAATACTCATAGAAAAAAGCACTCGGTACTTGAATGGTTAAAACATCGCTTTCAATCTTAAGAGGTACAATAGGCTCAAACCATGTTTTAAAACTTATTTGAGGAATATTATCCTTTATTACGTTTAAACAATTATTCCATACAATTTCGTAACCGGGCTTCATTTTTTTGCTTCCTCTGTTTAGTGTTTTATGTTATATACTATAGATTTCCGATTACAAAATTTGTGAAAAAAATCTTGAAAAAAAAATGTTAAAAACCTTGACATTTTCAAATATAAACTATTGACCTTATTTAGAACCCCTTAAGCAATATTGTTACTAATTAACTGTAATGCAACCAATTGAACTCCTTATCCAATGTTAAACTGAAGCACGTTATGCAGTAAAAACAAAGGGTTTGAGATGAACATGAATTTTTTTGATTTTTTTTCACCCTTCACAATACTTTACCTTATAATCAGAAATTATAATAGGATGCTTATGATAAGAAGGTCATTTTTTTACCAGCCTGTTTCCACGAAACATAACTATTTCGGCATCCGGAAAACGATCAATTAAATTTGCTTTTAATACTGAGACTGCTTCCTTTTCGTTTTCTTCCCCAATGGTATAGAGATAATACTTCCTATCTCTTTCTTCCTTTACATAAACATTATCGACCACCTCTGTCCCTCTTAAATCCAATGGCACCTTTGACCGTTTGAGCAAAACCTTATACACCGGCTCCAATTCTTTCTGCTTAGCAGGTGCCTTCCCTCCTCCAAAACTGATGGCACTGAAATTAACATACCGTTTAGGCTGAACTCTCACATCATTCAATAATCGATCTAAACTAACCGAAACATCGTTCATATTGTCGTATAATTGGTCATCGGACATGAGCTTACCCAAGGTTCCATCGCCTTCGTTTAAGGAGCTTAAAAGTGTATTAACCGAAACAAATGTATTGCTCATTCTATAGGCCAAACTATCCATGTTTGCCTCAACTAGCTGACCCGAGGCGGTGTTTAAATTCGCCATCAGCGAAAACAGTACCTCCCCATTTGCTTTCAACACTGCACTTAAAGAGTCCAGGTTTGCCAGGGTGTTATCCAACGTACCTTTTTCCCTTAGGCTTGAGTTAATGGAACCACTTATTTGATTTAAGTTGTTCATCATACCCGCAAAATCGCCAATACCGCTGGACAAGCTTTCTTTATTTTCGTCGCTTAGCAGGCGGTTTAGATTGGTGAGTACCGAATCAAGGCCTACAACCATGTTTTCCACCTTATCTTTTAACGGAAGTACTTCCTGACTCACCTGATCGGCCAAGTCACCCGTTACCGAAGTATTTAAAGTATCTCCGGCTTCCAGAAGCTCTTTGCTATTTCCGTAAACAAACCTTATTCCCTTTGATCCCATTAAATCCAGACTGTATATTTGTGCGACGGTATTTTTGGGAAAGTCTATTTCTTTTTCGATGGCCATGGTTACCAGCAAGTCGCTATCCCCTCCTGCCAGCAATGATATTCTGCGAACCGAACCTATCTGAAAACCTTTATAGTATACCGGGCTTGCTTCGGTCAGCCCGTCAATTCGCGAATATATACCATGTACCTTATAGCCAGGGATAAAAATATCTTTGCCTTTTAGGAAATTAATGCCCCAACCAAATAGAAATAATGCTAACCCAACGGTTAAACCTATCTTAGCTTCTTTTGAGAATTTAGCCATAACTGTGCTTTTATTGTTCATCAAAAATAAGAGATTTTTATCTAAATCACGCAGTCTGACAATTCTGTTGACCAAACAACTTGATGGCGGGGGTATTTATCGCTTATAATTGCTTCTTTATGAAGTTATTCATAAAAACGATTTATTTCGAAAAAAAAAAGAGGCTGCCCCTTATGAGACAACCTCTACAAATCTGTTTTTTTAGACCCTAAGGATATACCACAGTCGAAAATTCATTAATATTAACTTTGGGAATATTAGCGTCATATTTTTTATTGATCGCATCGATAAATGCATTTGCGATAATAGCAGAACCCCTGGCCGTGGTATGAACTCCATCTAAAGAGAAAGTTCCCCCGGACACAAATGTGGAGGTATATAAATTTCCGTCAAGTAAAATCCCTGTTGTGCTGGCTCGCAGCATTAAAGCATTTAGATCTACATGCGCCAAACCATTATCGTCGGCAAACGTTCCGATTATATGATTATACTCAACAGTCGCGGCTTTTATTGCGGACACTTCTCCTTCATCTAAAACATACTCAGCACCAAGAGGAGCCATGGACCCCCATCCCATTGCAGGATCAGTGATACCGCTAGAAGCAGCAAGCAATACTTTTTCTCCTGCTTTGATTTGTCTCATCTTACCTGGGTGCGGGTAATCCTGATCTTCCATGACAAAAGCATTGGCCCCGGCAACAAATTCTATCCTATCCAACCCCAACATATCTGATGCAGTATTGTAATCCGCGTAGCCAGCATTTAATTGATCCGCCGTAGCCTGATCGATTTCCAATGCGTTATATGCAATGGAATTAAAATACGGCAAAGCATCAATACCCGGAATGTTAGCAACAACGCCTTTCCTATCTCCGGTAAAGATACTTGATGCTACCGTTTGATAATATCCGGCAAACAAGGCAGGGGCAGTTACTTCATCCGCCTCTCCTCCTTCCAAAGCGTAGGCTAGCACATCATTACCCCCCACCCAAAGCGAAACAAAAGTTGGGTTTGCCGCTAAGGCATCCGTAAGAACAGAAGTAGCTGGATCACTTGCGAAACGATTGAAAAAGGGATTTAATGCTGCATATCCGGGTGCCAATAGATGCGACACCTTTGCTCCGGGAACGCCTAAATTTTGAATAGGTGCACTGGCATCATAAACCTGTTCTCCCAGAATACCCATATCGCCAGTTTCAGGAACCGGGGTTAGACTGCCATTCACGATTTGAAGCGTGTAATATCCTGTACCGTCACCGCTCACACTGCCTTCGCTTTCCACCAAGGGCTGCTTAAAGCCTTCGCTGCCAACCAGTGTCAGTTGTCCGGCAATAATATTCGGGAAACTGCTTTCCTGACCGCGTAAACCTAATGCACCGTCTGTGTATCCGGCCGTATAAGAATCGCCAACAGCCACAAAATTAATAAAATCCGCTTCCCCATTCGAGGCTTCAAAATCAACAGATTCAACCTCGCAACTAACCATTACCACGGCCAGTAACAACAGTGCATACTTTATTTTGTGAATCATCTTCATATTTATAAAAATTAAAACGAATAAGTTAGACCCATACCCGGCAAGAATGCCTGGCTATTATATGTTCCGCCGAAATTAGCAGGTACGTAACGCGCTTCTCTTTCCAGTCCTGCAATAAACAATAATGATATATCCAAAGCCAACTTCTTGTTTAACATATAAGTTCCTCCCGTAGACATTCCTACCTTATTCATCCCTGGTGTTTCGGGGTTTAAATAATCTTCTGATATAGGCGACTCATCAAAGTAGACCCCGGCACGGAGAGTCAGCTTTTTGCTTTGCTTGAATTCCGCTCCTAAACGATAAATCAAGGTATTCTCGTAATTTCTTGGGTTAGAGGAATCTGCCAATAAGGCCGTATTGGTTTCAAAATCGAAGAACAATTCCTTATAGGCATCCCAAAATACATATTGGAGGTCTGCCGCCAACGTCAATTTATCGTTCGGCATATATCCAACTCCCAAAGTCAAGTTGGCCGGCAATGGCAATTCTGCATCAAACTTGTTTTTAGCCGGAAAATAACCTCCTAAGGATAATGGCACTGTAAAATCGGCTTCGCCACCTTCCATTTTCATGATTACTTTTGAGCGGTAGTTCAGCCCTAATGACAGATTGCCGGAAGCCTGAAAAAACACCCCCGCATTAAATCCGATTGCCATGGTTGAACCTTCCATATTTACTTGTCCGGATTGGGTTCCCTCAACAGGCAAGGCACGGCTTAAATCTACCGCACCAAAAACCGCCATTGCTCCTAGCCCAATTCCGAAATTATCACTCACTTTGTACGAAAATGTTGGCTGGACAATAAATGCGCTTAACGAAATATTTTGAATCAAATAACGGCCTGCCCAATCATCGTTCCATGTCAACGAATTACCATAAGGTGTTGTTATGCCTATACCAAGAACCATTTTTTTGTTTAGTTTTTTGGCAGCATAGGCATAAAACGGTGTTCCTACGGGACTTTCGGTTTCGGCCTGATAGTTCGAACCTGTTTTGGAATAAGACACTTTGGAAAAAACAGCGGTACCGCCAAAGGAAAACTCAAGCTCTTTTTGCATAAAGCCAAGCGCACCCGGGTTAAAATGAATAGATGAAGTACCCAACAGAAGTCCTGTGCCCGTGTGCCCCATGGCTGTGTTTTTCTGCCCCTGTACATTAACCTGATATCCTTCGGCATAAATATTTATACTTAATGCCATAAGAATAAACATGTAAATACATTTTTTCATACACTTTACTATTTTGCTCTTATTATTTAAAAAAAAGAATCCGTGCAACGTACTAACAATATTTTTTTTGAGAACTATTGAACAAGAATTATTTATCAAAACATAAATAATTATAACTTTCGGATTAAATGTTCGTTTGTTTTAAAGCAATCAACTATGCCACAACTGCTCATTACCTTGAGAGGATTAACAATTGAATCATACATATTGATCTATGGAAAGTTGAGTTTAGAGGTATAAAACCGGTATCTTATATTGGGTTGGACATTGGCAATAATTACAATTTTTCCTGCACGAAAGTTCTTAAGTGCGCAAAACGCTTTTTGATTTTGCCGTTTTTGGCAATGGTGGCTTTTTTGATTACCCGGTTATAATCCCCCATCCAAAAATAACTTAACACATGGTTTACCAGCTGACCGGAGAAATATTCGGAAGATTCTTTTGGTATCGCACTGGGCAGTTTATCAACAGCCATAACCGTTATGTTCTTTTTATCCGAAAAAGCAGTTTCCACAGTACCTGTTAGCGGGTTAAAATCGTAATAAGGTTCGTCAATGCTTGCCACCATTTTTGTTGTGGGTACCGAACCGTCGATATCGCAAGTAATGTCACCAATAATTTCAATTTTAAACAATTCAGATTTTGTATCTTCCAAGGTAAACAGCCTGGGCGATCGAGTATCCCAGTAATGTGTTGCGATATATATGTTTGCAACCTCTGCAAAACGTAAGAAGTTACTCTTAAAATTTTTGGGTTGTGTTTTAAAATCGTTAAATGTAAACGCGATGGAGTTTTTGTGCTTAACATACTGTAAGGGGTCGGCGACAAAATAGACAGGATCATTGTATGTTTTGTTGAAAAAACCATCAATATCCACCTTGAAAATATTACAGGCCTGCATCACTTCTTCAACCCCTTTGGAAACTCTTCCGTTTCCGGTTATCAAAATCTTATCGTGCCCGCCAACCACTTTTTTCAGTTCTTTCCACATTTCCGCTTTGCCCGAAATCCCGTTCACCGGAGCCAGGGAAAAAAGTTCTTTTTTAATACCATATGCCCTAAGGGTGTTATACGCACCTACTAAACCTGCAAAGTACCCGAACGCGGCAACTCGCACTTTTTTAGTTGCGTACAGATATTCGTAATCAATTAAGGTAATATTTTTATTGATGATTGTTTGTAACAACTGTTGATTATGCTGCTGTTTCTTTCCGGTATGAGAAAAGAACATGTATTTTTTACCTTCCAACAAGGTATTTATATCCACCTCCTTCACGCCCATTAGTAAATCGCAATCGGATAAATCTTCACTGATAATACAACCAGCCTCCATATACTCCTTGTCGGCAAATACCCTGGACTCGGAAGGTTGTACCAGAATAGTTAGGCCCTTATTGTCATTCAACAACTTTTTTGTGCCGCTGGGCGTCAAGGCCACTCTGGCATCCGGGCTCTTTTGCGTCTCTCTTAGTATACCAATAGTAAATTCAGTTATCATGCAGATCAATTTTCTGTCGATAAATTACTATATTTTTCCGAAAGTACTGGCTTATTAATAAAATAAATAACATCAAAATATTTGATTCTACTTAAATTTCAAATTATTAATGATCATGCCCCTATCTCTTTATAAAATCCAATTCCACGTAAAACCGAATGATATTTCATTTTTACTTTTTGCAATCCCAATTTTTTACTACTTTTGCATTCTTATTACCACATGGGGATGACTTGGATTCGACAGCAGGCGAAAGTGGTATGTAAGCATGCAGAGCACAGGAATTCCGGCTCTCAAATCCCGGGTTTCAACTTTTTAATTGGCGAAAATAATTACGCTCTTGCAGCTTAATCGAAGTATAGTAGATAAGCATTATTCAGTATAAGATACTGAAACAAGACATCTCGTAAGTGCTACTTTCCTGAGGCGGCTTACATCAGAGGTGCTGGAAAATCGGGAACCGGCAGTAACAAACTTCGGGTTATTGCTTAAATAAAGAAGATAAGGTAGCAGTCGGTGGCTTTGATCCAGCTGTTATTCGAAAATCAAGTCAGAGCTAAGCATGTAGAAAGCATATGGCTTCCTTGACTGGACCAGGGTTCGAAACCCTGCATCTCCACCTTCGTTCTACGAAGTCTTGGCGGCGGAGGATATAACTCCTCCGCCCAGTCTTGACCGGGCAGCGATGGATACCTTGCATTATTTATTGTAATACTCTTGTTAAACCCGCCATGTGGGTATATTTAAAAATTTGCACATCTACCGTAAGACACAGGATAATAAAATAAAGCGGTACGACATTGAAGTTTTGAAACAATTCGGAATCTGTCATTGAAAATTTGAAAAATCCCTTCATATCAGCAGGCATCAGCCGTCCGGATTATTATCCGGATAGAATATCTCACATTGCTGTGTTCCAGTAATGTTGAGGTTTTGATCATCTAATTGGCATTTAGATAAAGATTAATGACAGTTTTGGGACAATTACTTTTCAGTTGATGCACTCTCGGAATGATTATCAAACAACAACCTGGTTTTGGGCAAGCTATCCGGATAATTCTTTTGCAGGAATTCTATAAGTTTTTCACGTACGCTAACTCTTAGATCCCATGCCGTTGGCGAATCCACGGCGCTCATCAGCGCCCTGATTTCCACTGTTTTTTCCGTGGCATCCGTTACCTGGAGCACATTTACATTACCATCCCAGTTTTCATCAGATTTCAGTATTCGTGTAAGTTCTTCTCGCAACCTATCAAATGGCACTTGGTAGTCCGTATAAATAAACACTGTACCCAATATTTCGGAAGAAACACGCGTCCAGTTCTGGAAAGGTTTTTCGATAAAATAAGTGGTGGGCACAACCAAACGACGCTTGTCCCATATCCTCACAACCACATAAGTTAGGGTAATTTCTTCTATCCACCCCCATTCTCCTTCCACAATGACCACATCGTCTAATCGTATAGGCTGTGTAATGGCGATCTGAAAACCGGCCAGTACCGTTCCTATCATTTTTTGGGCAGCAAACCCGAGAATAATACCGGCAACCCCGGCCGACGCAAACAGGCTGACGCCTATTTTCCGGATACTCTCAAAAGTCATAAGCGCAATGGCCAGGGCAATTAATATAACGATGAAATTTAATATGCGCTCAATTACTTTAAACTGTGTGTAAACTTTTCGCGCTTTCAAGTTGTTTTTCTCCTCCACATCATACCTTCTCAACACCATATCTTTCCCCAGGCTTATTAATCGCACCACAAGCCATGCAACGCTGAAAATAACCATCAAATTTAAAGCATGTTTCACATACCCGGTTAATGTATTTTCAGAGGTAAAAGAAAAAACGATGATGTTTAACGCCACTGTGATAAGAAAAATAAAACTTGGGGTTTTGAATTTTTCGCGAACATGCTTGATGACAAAATAATCTTTTTTACTCAATCTTTTCAGGATTTTAAATAATGCTACATGCACAACCATGCTAATCAGTAATATAGAAGCGCTTATAATTACAATAGTGAGCCAGTTACCTTTGTCAAACTGGCTCAAAAACTCTTTTCCGAATTCCTTAAACATATTTCCGTCATTTATATGATTCCTGATTTAACCCGCAATATGCATTAGAAATTCTATTACACATTGAAATTACTTTAAAACAAGACACTTCGTTGCATCACTTCAACTCACCAGAACGATGCTCTCGAAAGTAATCGGGACAAGTGATGCCTCGTTTCAGTTATGCCTTGATTTATTGTACTTGCAATGCTCATGACGAACCTCCAATACATAATCCGGGTTTAACGCCTTATTTATTGAAAACCTCAGAACTCATCCAGAATTCTCTTCTACAAAAAAGGCAAAATGTGCCGGATAAAGTACGAATATTTTCCCGATAGGAAAATACCTTTCAGACAAAGCACTAACGTTTAACAAACTCTTCATATTGGAACATCATACTATTATTGAATATTTCTATTCTCCTCGAGCTGGAGGGCTCAAACTTTTTCTCGGTCAAAAAACAGGCAAAAGTATCCCGTATCAGGTCCGTTACAGGCTGCAACTGCTCTCACTTACCCTGCTAATTACAACACAACGCTAAAAGCAAAAAAACATGACAAAACGATGCGATCCTTTAAAATAAATGTTTTCGGAGGACATAGAAATCTGTCACTTTTTTTCATGTTCCGTACCCGGATTGAGGTTAATGCAGAACTAATAAATAGGTATGAAAACACTGCATAATACGTTATGTCTCTTATGTTACCCGAATCAGTTTTTGCAGTTAAAGATATTGCATCCAACTTTTTAGCCGGTAAGACCATGAGGTATAAAAAAAACATTAGATAGATCCAGTTATTCCTATGTGACTTTATTTCACTAAATTGGTAAAAATACCACACCTACTCATAAATAATATAGCATTGATAGGAAATAGATTAGTTGACGTGCTCTTCATTCTGCATATAGCATCAAAGAACACACTAAAATCACAAAACCAAAAGTATGATTGATTTGAAAGAAAAACATTGTTTACCCTGCAAGGAAGGATCCAAGCCATTTGACAAAGAACAGATTCTTCGTTACATAAAAAAGATAGCTCCCAACTGGCAGGTTATTGCGGATAAAAAGCTACAAAAGGAGTTTCGGTTCAAAAATTTCAGGAGTGGAATGGCTTTTGCGCAGAAAATAGCGGAAATAGCGGAAAACGAAAACCATCACCCGGATATTTGCATCCGTTATAAAGAAGTTATAGTGGAACTAAGCACACATAATATTGTTGGCTTGTCTGAGAATGATTTTATTTTAGCAGCTAAAATTGATGAAATATAATTCATGGATTCCTGTCATTGTTTTTCTAATTATTAAACCCAAACAGCGATCCGATTAATTGGATTTAAAACCAGTGATAAGATGAAGTTTAACATTGAGGAAGATTTTCTCGGAAAAATTGAAGTGCCGGCAGATAAATACTGGGGAGCCCAGACGCAACGCTCTTTACAAAACTTTAAGATAGGCAAACCTGCTTCCATGCCTTATGAAATTATTGAGGCATATGCTTATATTAAAAAAGGGGCCGCACTGGTCAATCACGAACTTGGGGATTTACCCGAAAACAAAAAAAAGCTCATTGTTGAAGTATGTGATGAAATCATTTCAGGACAACACGTGGAGCACTTCCCCTTGGTTGTTTGGCAAACAGGTTCCGGTACACATACCAATATGAATTGTAACGAGGTAATTGCAAACCGCGCCATTCATTTACAAAATGAAAGAAAATCCGATAAAATTTTAATTCATCCAAATGACGATGTAAACAAATCACAGTCAACAAATGACACTTTTTCATCTGCAATGCATATTGCGGCCCTTAAAAAAATTTCGAGCGATTTAATCCCCAGCCTTACACTTTTAAGGGATACTCTAAAAAGAAAATCTCTGGAGTTTTGGGATATCATAAAAACCGGTCGCACACACCTAATGGATGCAACGCCCATAAGGCTTGGACAGGAATTTTTGGCTTATGCAACCCAGTTAAACAAGGGGATAAAAATTTTGGAAGACACGTATCCCGAACTGGGGGAGTTGGCAATTGGAGGAACTGCTGTTGGCACAGGAATTAACTCTTCGCTGGAGTATAATAAAAAGATCGCGCGCTGCATTGCCGAATTAACAGGTTTGCCCTTTACGGAGGGCATCAACAAGCCTGCTTTAATGGCAGGTCACGAAGCCATTGTTCAGGCGCATGCCGGTCTAAAACAGTTGGCTACTAGCCTCACGAAAATAGCCAATGATATTAGAATGATGGCATCAGGCCCCAGGACAGGTCTTGGTGAGCTAACCATTCCGGCTAAAGAAACCGGCTCATCCATTATGCCGGGAAAGGTAAACCCAACCCAGATAGAGGCGCTTTTAATGGTTTGTGCCAGAATTATCGGAAACGATGTAACGATAACCATTGCTAATTCGAGCGGCCAATTTGAGTTGAATACCCTTAAACCTGTTATGATATACTGTTTGCTCGAATCCATAACCCTACTGAGTGATGCATGCAAATCCTTTAGCACACATTGTGTTTCCGGCATTGAAGCTAACCAACAACACATCGAAAGCAATGTGAATAAATCCTTGATGTTGGTTACCCAATTAACGCCACATATCGGTTATAAAAATGCCGAAAAAATTAGTTTAAAGGCATTTAAGGAGGGCATAACCTTGAAGGAAGCAGGTATATCACTTGGTTTAATTACGGAAAGTGAGTATGATGAATGGGTAGTGCCCGAAAAAATGATCGCGCCGCGCGAGTAAGCCGCAAATTTACCGACCAAATTAAACAAGCCAAAAATCTGTTGAATGATAATTGTTCCATATTTGTTGTTGCTAGAATTTGACACTTATGAATATAATAAAATACGCTATGACATTAGAAATTATTTTAATATCCATTGTTTTGGTTGCTACGACAGGAATTGGCCTGACGTTAAATATTATAATCCGGGATCTGTCATTTGGGATTTGAAAAATTCCTTCATATCAGCAAACATCAGCCTTCTCGATTGCTATGGGCATAGAAGATCTTACATTGCTGTGTTTAACGTAATGTTTAAATTTTGATCATCGAATTGGCATTTAGTTGATGTCTGATGACAATTTGGGATAATAAAAAACGTGCACCCTCCTGTTTGCACTGCTAAACCCGGGTCAATCGGACCCGGCATAAAACTTGCGGTTTTGGTGGCGACACAAGGGTGACAGATGTTAGAATGTTTAAATTAATTCCCTAGGGCATTCCGGGTGGCTTCGTAGCCGATTTTAAACAAATCGCGGCTTTCACTTACACTAAAGTAACCATACTTTCGAAGTTCCTGAGGTTCGATATACACGTCAAATGTGTCTTTTTTAATATTGACGGAAGAAGCAATGCTTATTTGAAAGGAACGGATGGCTATATTTCTTAATCCGTCCAGCTTGGGGTTTTCTTCCAAAGGGTTTACGTTTACACCAATTAACTTTTTACACTCTTTTACGATGGGTTCTGTAGGAAGGTTGTTTACTAATCCACCATCAACATAGATTCTCTTATTAATTTTCCGAGGCTTAAAAAGAACAGGAATACTCGAAGAGGCTAATACTATATCTACAATATTACCTTTTTTAAAGTATTCCGCTCCCCCCGTTTCCAGGTTAGTTAAAGTTACATACAGGGGCTTTTTTAGTTCATCAAAACTTTTTGCTCTCAAGTTATTTTTTAGGAGTTTTTTTAAGCCGCCAATGTCGAGAAGCCCGGAATTTTTAAAAAGTACACTGACCAAATCATAGAATTTTTTTTGCTCAAAAATATCCAATATTTCATCGGGTTCGTAGCCATCGGCATAAAACGCCCCCACTATGCTGCCGGCACTAACTCCTGAAATGACATCAGGTTTAACGCCCGCCTCATGCAAAGCTTTTATAACACCCAGATGGGCAAAGCCCCTAACAGCTCCGCCGCTAAACACGATACCCGTGTCATATTTCCTGAATATATTAGTAATGTTCATCGTGTTTGCAAGCTATTTGTATAGATTTATTCCATCAATGATCTTTTTCATGGAATACCAAAACCGTCAACAAGTTTTTTTGGCCCCATTGGCTAGTGCTTCCCGGATTTTACACTTTACTATACGGCTCCTATAATGTTGTTTATTGTTGCCACAAAAAAAACCTTCCATCGAAAGTAAGATTCTTCATTGAAAATGGCCTATAGAACCCTGATTATTTTCAACACCGAAAAATCAAAATGCTTAATGGCGCCATGGTCCGTATGAAAATGAAAATCAACGGGCAAATCAGGATTGTCGGCCGCAACGCTGTAGCCCACCATTTTTCCCTTGAAAGTAAAAATATCTTCATCGTCTATATCGCCAACGCCAATTTCCACTTCCTTATTCAAAATATTTTCTAAATCTTTTGCGGTATAATTAATGGGTTGTTCTGTCATGGTAATAGTATTTAAATTTTAAACCATACCAAATATAAGAAAATGATTGGTAAAACTCGGAGGCAACCAACAATGCCTATCAATAGGATGTAGCACTCCATTAAATCAGGCGAATTTTACACATACCAAATACCCTTCCTTTGTTTGTATTTACATAGTACTTATTTTACCATATAACAGAACCTAACAGGTGTTGTCGTGGGTGCGTTGTTTGAAACCTCCCAGGTGACTTGGATATCGCCTTATTTATATAATTGTTCCTTCCGCTTTAAAATTTACAGACCTAATATGTTGTAGGAACCCTTTAGGTTTGCACGGTACAAAACAATCAGTTTTAAATCTCAACATCAATTGAATTTTCTTTAAGTAATTTGATAAAATTATCGATGTTTTGAGTATCCATATTATAATTACTTTCAAGTTCAAAACTATCCAGAAGTTTGCACTTGGTCAACAATATAGCTATTCCAGCCACGATATACGACTCCCGTATTGCACACTGTCCATAATTTAAAACAGGTATGCCTTTATGCAAAAGTCTGTTTCCTTTAAAAAAACTTTGCTTAGGTATATACGGTGGTGCAAAAAGGGGTAATATGATCTCCCGTGGCATGAATGGTAACTATATGGATTTCAATATCCCCTGTGGTCCGTGTTTATTAATATTGGCTTTTTAATATTTGGAGCCTAAGATACGTTGTACATACCGGTTAAGTTTCCAATCGTACTTTGCAAAATAACATTTCTTTTAATTATTAAACAGAACACCTTCCAGTCTGTCTGTTACATCATTTGTCAACATAACATTAAAACGCAACAACTCTAGCAATGATGTAATTACGGCTTCCAGGTCACTCTTGTCTACAGGAACTTTGGCACATTTAACCAGTTCGAGTGTTTTACCCGGCTTATTGATAAAAATATCAGCAACAGGGAGCGGTAAAGCGCCTAATTTACAGGCTCCAATAGCCAAAGGACTAATCCCATCCTTTAGATTTCCAAGATTGATTCCTTTTGCCAAAAATTCATTTTTAAAAAAATAATTCAATAACACATGAAAGTTGTCGTTATATTGTAATTGCTTATAAAAATTACCAATGGATCCGCAAATGGATAGGGCCCGGTCAAATAAATCTGGGTATTTTTCTATTGTTAGTGCAGTAACCAAACCTCCTTCAGAAGGTCCTCCGATAAAAACAGAGTCAGGAGGGAAATATTCAGTCGTTGAAGCAAAAAACGCATCCATTCTTTCACGCAGGTTCCTGATATCTTCAATAGCATCCAACACAATTAAACCATTGTCACGATAACTCGTAGTTGCATATCCTCCCATGGATAAAACAATATCCTTGACTGATTTACCAGCAATAGAATAATCGCGGAGGGCAAGATCTTCCTAGGGTTACGAATCAACCATCCCATTTGCGTATACGATCAAACCTTTATCGGTAAGGGATTTCCAGTACCCGGTAATTCAGTTTCATACTCAGCTCCTTTAATCATACCGTTCATGGGAACGGTAACTTTTTTTGAATTTTAAGTAAACAGCAGTAAACTAGCTTACTTTCCTCTGCAACAGAAGAAAATATTTGATATACATCCCTAGCATCCATCAACTAAGTAGTTACGGTTAATGGTTGGTTTCTTACGTTCCTGCCAATTCAAAGGCAAAATCAAATGTTTCTATAGTATAATCATCAGCCAAACCATCTAAAACTTAAAGTCGCGGATATGCTACGGATGATGTGACATCAAAAATACGTCGCGCGTTAAACCTGCCAAACGCCAGAATTTCTGATCCTTCAGGTAACAGGCATCACTCCTTTGAAAACCTCAACTACTAAGGTATTTTCACCTGGTTTAAGGTAATGGGTGATGATAAATTCTGTGGGTGTTTCGGAGTCTCCAAAACAACCTACATGTTGTTCTTTCACCCAAATATATTCAACATTTTATTGAGATAAAACACTCTAAAAAAGGTTTTAGTGGAGTTGCAGATATGAATCAACTGCTTGATGCCATACCTAAAAATGACAATACTATGGTAATATATACTGCTTCATTAGTTGCAAAATATTAAGGATCCACAAGCAATGATTTTTTTATCCCATACAAAGCAATTACATTATACAGCAGATACGAACTTGACAAAACGACTCAAAATAAATGGAATCTTACATTAGCGATTTCATTCATCATACTTCTAATTATGGCTTCAAGTATCAGACCTAATTTTAGTTCCAGTTTAACATTATAATATAACCTCTCAACTTCAATAATAAAATGCTTATAATTTCTGCTCCTCTTTTAAGGCTCACCTTAAAAAATACTATTAAAGCTTGACGAAAGAAAATAAAGTGTTTATATGCGAATCAACTCATAGTTTAGGATAGGTTTGATTAAAGATAGAAAGCCACTGCATTAACATATACATTGGCTTTTTTTTTCAAAGTAATTATTGTAACCATTCCTGTTTCTCACCGTTCAAGTGAAAAAATACATATCTAACTCCAGACATGACGCGTTTTATAAAATCAATTTTAACGTTTTCTTTATTGATTGCTACGGGATTATTTTTGTTTTTCTTTTTGAACAAAAATTATTTGCCAGCCCCAAGGGTATGCAGCAATGTATCATTCAACGAAAAACTGCGTTTTGTTAAAAGTAAAGGAGGGCTAAAAGATTGTCATATAATGGCACTAGGTTCGTCCATGACCTTAAGCAATCTTTCGAGCCAATGCATAACGGAGTTGTTCCCCAACAAAAAATTTATCAACCTGGGCTGCATTGGATTGCTCATAAAAGAGGACTTAAGCCTGTTAAAGGCTATCCTGTCTGCATATCACCCTGAAAAAATAATTATGTGCGGATATCCGATCGATTTCCGAATGCATTCCAATCAAGAATTAATAAATACCCGTGAAGGAATAAAATACCTGGAGTGTAAGTCTATCTTCTGGCCTTACATACAACATCGGCAACTTAAATTTTATCTGTGGAAAACCATCTCCAATCGTTTACTCACTCCCAGAGCTCCAGAATACGTATCCTTAAAGTATGATGAATGCGGGGGAATACCATTAATTGATGGCGGCGGGGAGGCCAATCTGGGAAGATTTAGTAAAAATCCCTTCTTTGAGATAGATACCACGGCCTATGCGTATTTGGATGAGATATGCAAAAGCCTGGCCGATGAAGATATAGCTTTCACTTATATTCACACGCCTGTACGCAAGGGTTTAATGACCGACAGTTTAAAGCAATATCTGAAAGGGCATAGCCAAAAAACAGAAGCAATAATGTCTCGATATAACATGCAATACATCAACACCAATGATACATTGTGGGATGACTCTTTGTTTATTGATTACATCCACCTTAACCAACAGGGAGCCAAACTCGTTTCGGAATATGCTTTTGGATCGATTTTCAACTCTTAATCAATTATTTCGTTAATCTTACTGAAATTATATGGTGGTTTACATTTTTTTTAGTTATCATTCGTATCTTAATAGTAACTAGAAACTTAAATCTCAACCATGCTCAACAGCAAATATGTAGTTTTAATTTTAACAATTCTTGCCACCCTTACCGTTGTAATTGGATATTTAAATCGAAGTAGAATCAAACACTTTTTTTATTTGAAAGATTTTAAAGCATACTCGTATAATAGACCGAATAAAATCAGGCCGTTAAATTACAGGTTATTTGTTCCTGAAACTGACGAAGGGGATTTATATCCTTTAATCTTGATTCTTCATCAATACGGTAACAATGGTTCTGATAATAAAAAACAGGTTGATGGTCTGGTTTACGAATGGGCCTCGTCACAAAACCAAAAAAATTTTCCATGCTACATATTAGCTCCTCAATGCCCTATAGGATTGGAATGGGCCGACAAAGGCCCCATGTCCATGCCCTACCGGCATTACACCCAGGACAAACAAGAAGAAACCGAAGAGATGAAGATGATTGTTGAGGTGATACTAAACGCGATACACACTTATAACATTGATAAAAACAAAATATATGTTGTTGGCTTTTCGATGGGTGCGACCGGCTGCTGGGATATTTTGACACGTCATCCTGATTTATTTGCCGCATCCGTTATTGCTTCGGGTGTTTCAGACTTAACTAAGGCGGATCAATTAAAAGAGATCCCCATTTGGGTGTTCTCGGGCGAACACGATAACATAGCACCAGCCAAGCTAAACATAAATATGGTAGCAAACATTAATAAAAACGGAGGTAAAGCAAAGCTTACCCTTCTTAAAGGCGAAGGTCATAATATTGGTGCTATTGCATATCAATACCCGGATGTTAAAGAATGGTTATTTATGCAGTCGAAGTTAAATAAGAAGGTTCCCCCTGAATAGTGGCTATAAGAAAACGTCTATAAGTACGTTACGCTTGTTAGGAAAATACGACTAAATGGAAGAAGCACTAATTAAAGCCGTCTACATTTGGCCTATCTCCCTAAAACAAGGTTTATGGGGAAAATTGCTCGAAACACTTAAAACAAAATCCTTTATGGCCAATGTAAATATGTAAATATCACCCTTTAGTACAGAAAGGTTTTCAGCTAAGTTTATCTCGATAAATTTAGATTCACATGTCATATCTAAAGCAGGTAAATCTTCCAGTATACCGGTTCCAAGCATTTTTAAAAATGCCTCCTTTCGTGTCCAAATTTCGTAAAACCGAACTTGCCTTTGTTTTTCCGTTAGGTCTCCTACATTCATATATTCAACTTCGTTTGGATGGAAACTATTTTCGACCACTGTTACGATGTCCATTATATCTTCCCGTTTTTCTATATCAACACCAACCTTAATGTGGCTATTGTTAGTGTGAGCATATGAAAAATTATTTTTTGAATGTGAAAGGTTAAAATCAACATCTACATTTTTAACATATGGCTTTACCCCATCAAAAAATCTAATATCCAGGGATTCGGCAGACAAACCAAACCTATTGGACAATGCATTGCGAAGTAAACCATGGGATAAACAATACGTTAATCTATCTCTCTCATAAACAAAACCATTCATCCTATTCACCTCTTCTTTCGACAATAGTTTTTTGCAACAGTCCCTTTTGTTATAGCATTTATCTGAATTGCCATAATAAACAATCGTATTGCTCTGCTCATCTTTACTAACTAAAGAAATATCGTCATAACTTACATTAAAATGTCTTATACAGTATGTGTGTTTTTTTACTTTAATCATTTAGTTTAAATGTTAAAAGAGTAATTCGGGCAATTAAGTTTGAAATATGGACCAAAATCTAACAAGAGACAACATTCATCAAAAAATAATTTAAAATCACTTATAATAATGTAGATTTAGCATATTGTTATATTAATTATAATAACCTATTCTTATATATTACCATGTGCGGAATAACAGGTGTTTTTGGATTCGAACTAAATAGACAAAATAGAAAATCGGTCATAAAAAAAATGACCTCCACCTTACAACATAGGGGGCCGGACGGTTGGGGCTATTATGTTTCTCCTGACATTGCCCTTGGTCAAACCCGACTCTCCATTGTTGATTTAAAAACAGGCGATCAACCACTTACTTCCGGCGACCTTGTTATTGTGTATAATGGCGAAATATTCAATTATATTGAATTACGTGCCGAATTACAAAGCAAAGGTATTCATTTTATTACAACTAGTGATACTGAGGTGGTACTGAAAGCATTTGAAGTTTATGGCTTTGATTGCTTTGCAAAATTTAACGGGCAGTTTGCCGTATTAATTTGGAACAAGAAAAGCAAAGAGCTAGTTATCGCCAGAGATAGATACGGCATCAGACCTTTGTTTATCCTGGAAACAAACGGTAGTATTTATTTTTCCTCGGAAATGAAGGCTTTTGACCAAATTCCGGGATATAAAAGAAACTTTAATCCCAAGCACCTGTTTGAGCACAACCTGCTTTGGAACACTTTTGCTGACCACACCGTATATAATGATATTAGAACCATACCCGGTGGCCATTTTGCCGTTTATAAAGACACTAAGTTAATTACCGAAAAGTCCTATTATCAGCTGGGCCAAAATTTTAGGGAATATAGCGAAAACACTTTTCAGCAGGCTGTGGAAGAATTTACGGGGCTTCTAGACGACTCGGTGAAACTCCGGTTAAGAAGTGATGTACCTGTTGGGGCATATTTAAGTGGAGGAATAGATAGTTCTGTTATTGTAAATCAAGTAAAAAATTATACTTCCAAGAGATTCAAAACATTTTCTGTCACGTTTTCCGATCAGGAGTATGATGAATCTTCTTACCAGCAAGATATGGTAAAACAGATCAATTCCGACCATTGTGCTGTTAATATTACGTACGATGATGTTAACGAAACTTTCCCGGAAGCAGTTTACCACTTCGAACGTCCGGTTTTTAGAACCGCCCCTATCCCGTTGTTTCTGTTGTCTCAAAAAGTACAGGAAAGTGATATCAAGGTTGTTTTAACGGGTGAAGGAGCCGATGAAATATTATGGGGATATGATTCATTTAAAGAAGTGAAACTATTGGAATTCTGGTCCAAGGATCCTTCCTCTGCTTACAGACCATTACTTATTAAAAAACTATATCCTCACCTAAATCACTTTAAAGACGAGACTCAGTATGGTATGATGAGGATGTTTTACGAAGAGTTTCTTGGGGATTACAATAATAATTTAGGCTCTTTAAACATTAGGGTTCACAACAACAAAATACTGGAAAACTATTTTAACCGCGACAACAGGGTTAGGTTTGACAAACAACTATTGATCGATGAAATGCAGTCAACCTTTCCTGAAAACTTTAACCGCTGGTCGTTACTTCAAAAAAACCAGTACCTTGAAATGAAGACCCTTTTGGACGGTTACCTGCTTTCTTCACAGGGCGATCGTATGTCACTAGCTCACAGCATCGAAGGAAGATACCCTTTCCTAGATCACCGGGTGGTGGAGTATGCATTTGCGTTGAAAGAGAATTATAAATTAAAGGGATTCTCACAAAAACATTTGTTACGAAAGGCTTATGAAAACAACTTACCGCCATCAATTATAAACAGGCCTAAACGACCTTATATGTCGCCAGACTTAAAATCGTTTATGAATGGCAAAGGGCCAACGGAGAACACAAAGTTTTTTTTAAGCGATTCGTTGGTAAAAGATTACCAAATATTTAACCCCAAATGGGTGACACGGTTCCTTAAAAAATTTGAAAACGGGATCCCGGAACGATTGGGATATAGGGATAATATGATAATAACGTTTATGCTGTCCACTCAGATTTCGGAATATTGGACACGCAACCCTAGAACTTTGAATTTACCTGAAACGTTATTGAGTGTAGAAATAGATGATTATAAAAACTAAATATTATGAATGTAGAGATATTAACGAAGGAAGATATACAGGTTGCGTTACTTGACTTCCTGTGTCGTCAGTTTTACGTTGATCTGGAAGATATCGAACTTGACAAAAGTTTGGTAGACACTGGTATCATAGATTCAATGGGACTTATAGAAATTGCATCATACCTTAAAAAGACTTATGGTTTTACCGTTTCTAACGAACAAATGAATCGTGATAATTTTGGATCTGTGTTAAGGATTGTGGATTTTATTAAAAAAACAAAGTAAAACTGAAATGTTAGAAAACTTAAAACTGTTAAGACGATGTAATAAGTGTATTCTCTCAGAGAATTTTCCTCGTATAAAGTTCAACTCAAACGGGGTATGCAATTTTTGTAATAACGAGATGTTACATACAACTGAAGCGGAAGAAATAGAATCATCCAGAATAGAAATAGAAAAACTATTCAGCGAAAAGAAAAATATATCGGAATATGATGCGATAGTATGTTTCAGTGGAGGAAAGGACAGTACGTACACACTAAAGCTTGCTAAAGAAAAATATAACCTGAATGTTCTTTCATTTACGCTTGACAACGGTTTTATTTCACCAGCAGCTTTCAAAAATATTGAAAAAGTTGTTAGCAAACTTGGTATCGATCACATTACCTATCGTCCGTCATATAAGTTTATGAAAGGATTATACAGGGTTAGTTCCTTGGAAAATATATACAACCCTAAAACACTTACACGTATTTCGGCCAATTGCAATTCCTGTATTTCTATCGTAAATATAACAGCCCTTAGAATTGCTCTTGAGAAAAACATTCCGTTTATATTGGCAGGTTTTACTTTGGGACAGATCCCATCTAATACCATCTACTATCAAAACAATTATAAGTTTTTCGAGGAAAGCCGAAAACCAATATTGGATAAATTAAAATCGAGATTAGGCGATGATGTTTCCAGGTATATGGAAATCTCGAAAAACCTGGTTGAACAATCTCAAAATTACCCATTTAACATAAACCTTCTTTGTCTGGAAGATATAACAGAGAATGAGATTGTTGAGAAGATTCTACCTTTGGGTTGGAAAAAACCTGGTGACGTGGATGGATGTTCAACCAATTGCAGGATTAATGCGTTTAACAACTATGTACACACCTATAAATTCGGTTATAGCCCGTACGAACTGGAGTTAAGTCATTTAATCCGAAAAAACCTGCTTTCAAGAGAAGAAGCAATGGACAAACTTTTAGATCAGCCTCAGGACCAAATCAACTTTGCAAAAGCTGAGCTTAATATTGATGATAGTATGCTGCTTAAACCATAACCCGTTTTATACTAAAACTTATTTTACAATAGACAACCACCTCTGAATATGAGCAGTACCATAAAAAATGCAGCTATCAAATTAGCTATTAATACACAAGGCCTCATTGAGAGTAAAACGGGGCTAAAAATCACATATAACAAAGTGAAAGATGATACCCAATTGTATGTTGTGTATTATGGGGAAGACAGTGTTAAAAAGCGCCTGTTTTATAACATCTGTGCTGGAGGACATGGAGGGTTTGGCGGATATTTTTATCACCCGTGTTGGACCAATATAGATATTGAGGCTCCAATTCTGCTGGACGATTGGGCCAGATTCAACTTGGAAAAAGATATTAAGCATGACTTGTTGGATATGACTCCACTTCCGTTGGAAAGTGAAACAGCAGAAATCATCCAATCACAGTATACGATAGAACACATAACAGACAAGGCAGCTAAATATTTTTTTAAGGAAGCATATCGCACATTAAAACCGGGTGGTATTTTTAAAGTGGTAGCTCCAAACATTGAGTTAGATTACAGGGCCTATATGAATAACGACAAAAGTTATTTCGAATGGGTAGACACACAGAGTCAGGAAAAATACCGCCATGTTTACGGAAACGAAACACCACTTAACCAAGCTTCATTGGAGCAGATTGCGTTGGTTCATTTTGCTGCCAATGCGTCGATTATTCACGAAGGGGGTAACCCAGAACGAATTCAAGACGAAGAGTTTAAACACGTGATGCGTACCATGAAAATGGAAGACGCCTTTGATTATTGCACATCAAAATGTTCGATTGAGATTCAAAGGAAGTATCGTGCTAATCATATAAATTGGTGGAACCACGCAAAGCTAATTGAAATGTTAAAAGAAGCAGGGTTTACAAATCTTTATATTACGGCTCCAGGGCAAAGTACTGCACCGGTCCTTAGAAACCGAACCTATTTCGACAATATGTGGAATCATGTTGCATTGTTTGTAGAAGCTATTAAATAAGAATAACTGATTAGCAACCAGACAAGCAAGCATAGCCGTTTAACAATTATAATATTTAGAGGTATGAAACCGGTGTTTCCTGCAATACACTTAAAGAACCCTGGCAAAATACTAGGTCACTCAGGCGGATGGTATGCTCCTATCTAGATTTGGAGATTAAAAGATGCACTGGTTATCAGATTTTCGCTAAATTTTGAACGCATGAAAAAAGTTAAGATATCCAAATTCCAAAAGCAATTCTGGCTATTAAATAATTTGGCAACAACAAATCCTACTTATAACATACCTAGCGTATTTAAGCTAGATAAGAAGCCTGACGTTAAAATTCTTCAAGAAACAATCAATGTTTTAATTCATCGGCATGAATCGTTGCGTACCAGCTTTAAAATGGAAAATGATGAAGTATATCAGTATGTAGAACCGGCACAAAGTATTGATTACAGGCTTGAAGAAATAACATGTAATAAACCATTCTCACATAGTATCGATGAAGTACCATCTGAAATTTATGATGAGATACATAAACCTTTCAGCTTGGATTCTTCTCCATTACTAAGGATAAAACTTTTTAACTTTAACGATGCTTATTGCTTAACGATAGTATTTCACCATATTATAATCGACTTACATTCAAAAAATGTATTTGCAAACGAATTCTCCGCTATTTATAATGCCAAAATAAAAGGAGTTGATTTAGATTTTCCTGAATTAACGCTTCACTATTCTGATTATGCGAACTGGCATAATGAATGGGAACAAACTAATGAAGGATTAAAAAAGACAGCAACGTGGTTGGAGGAGATTCCGGATCCCAACACGCTTTTAAACCTGCCTCTTGATTTTGATCGCCCAAAACTCCCAAATTTTAATGGGGAAAGAATATATTTTTCTTTAGGTAACGCTTTGTCTTCAAAGGTTTTCGAAAATAGTATTAAGCAATCGTCAACCGTTTTTGTGGTTTTACTGACTGCCTATACCATACTTCTTCAGAAACTTAGTCAGCAAGATTCCATTGTGATCGGAGTCCCTCTTTCAAACCGCAAAAACGAAGAGTTTAAAGATATAATCGGTTGTTTTGTCAACATTGTGCCTATTGTTGTTGATTTTTCCGGCCATCCTACATACCATGAGCTCAGAACGCAGATCAGACAGAAACTTTTATTTGCCCACCGGAAACAGGAAATCTCCTTTCTTGAACTTTTAAATTCTACTAAAGGAAAAAGAAACCCCTCTTACACTCCATTTTTTCAGGCAGGATTTACTTTTGAACCTCCAATGCAATTGCAGCTTGAAGAAATTCTTGCGGAGAATGTAGTGGTAAAAAAACAAGGAGCCCAACTCGACGTATTTCTAACCATGTGGAAAACGGATAATCTTTACAATGGTTTCTTCGAATTTGCAACAGATCTGTTTCTACCTGATACCGGGGTACGATTTAAAGATTGTTATATTCAAACTGCAAATCAAATTGTTGAGGCCAACGTTGCTATATCGCAACTATCTATTTTACCCGAAAACGACAAAGAATATCTTAATACTTGGAATAACACAGATAATGAGGTGGATACCAATATATGTTTACATCAAAAGTTAGAGCAGCAGGTAAAAATTAATCCACATAACGTAGCTGTAACCGATGGCAACCATCGTTTAACCTATCAGGAATTTAACGCGCATGTAAATCGTTTATCCCATCATATTATAGTTAAAGGAATTAACATTGAGGATATTATTGCCGTTTGTTTAAACAGGTCGATGGAACTAATGGTGGCTATATACGCTATACATAAATCAGGTGGGGCTTATTTGCCTTTGGATCCTAATTACCCATGCGAACGTTTGAGTATGATAGTTGAAGATGCAAAGCCTAAATTTATTATTACCACCACTAAAGAAGGCAAAAACCTTGAATATGACACAAATTGTATATACATAGATAACATATTAACTTCTCCCCTATCTGCAAATGATAAAAATCCATCCGTAAGTGTTTCCTCTAATAATCTGGCTTACTTGATATATACGTCGGGTTCAACAGGCAGACCCAAAGGAGTAATGATTGAGCACAAAGCAGTTATTAATAAGCTTGAATGGATGCAACAACAGCATCCCATTAATAATACCGACACACTGCTACTTAAAACACCCTTTACTTTCGATGTGTCCGTATGGGAACTTTTTTGGTGGAACTTTAATGGTTCAAAGCTCTGTTTGCTTCCTGTGAACGGTGAAAAAGATCCTAAAACTATTGCTGATTACACTTATAAAGAAAAAGTTACAACAATAATATTTGTACCCTCCATGTTTGAACCTTTTGTGGAGTACGTTCAAACAAAACTAATCGTTTCTAAACTAAATACTTTAAAATACATTGTACAGATTGGGGAGGCACTCAGTCCTCAGTTAGTCAACAACTTTAATAAGCTTAGAAGCGCTGGTTTTTCGCCATTGCTAGTTAATACTTATGGGCCAACTGAGGCTACTGTAGCTGTTTCTTACTATAATTGTCCTGAAAAAAATCCAGTACATAAAATGTATATTGGAAAACCAATTTATAATACAAAATTGTTTACTATAGATAAAGATAGAAATATACAACCTATTGGTGTACCTGGGGAATTGGTGATTTCCGGTTCTAATTTATCAAGAGGTTATTTAAACCGTCCGGAATTAAATGAGGAAAAATTTATATCTATAAAGGACCTGGATGGAAAAAGCTTAAGAGCTTATAGGACCGGTGATCTTGTTAAATGGAATACGAATGGCGAGCTTGATTTTATTGGGAGGGTGGACAACCAGGTCAAAGTCAGAGGGTATCGGATTGAACTAGGTGACATTGAAGCAAAATTACTGGAACATAAGCACGTACGAACAGCTGCTGTTATCGTCAATACTAAAAGCAATAGTCAGCTTGTGGGATACGTAGTATTGGAAAATGGAGCCAATTTTTCTCAAGATGAGATTAAGAAATACTTATTTGTTAAGCTTCCTGATTATATGGTTCCTTCTCAAATTGTGTTATTAGAAAAAATGCCCCTCAACACAAGCGGTAAAATAGATCGCAAATCACTTCCCGAACCCGGACTTTATTTCGAAAATGACGTAATAGAGCCAAGTACTAATTTCGAAAAGAAATTAAGTGAAACCTGGTGTAAACTGTTAAATCTTAAATCCATTGGAATTAATAGTAATTTTTTTGATATTGGTGGCAATTCTTTAATGGCTATAAGAATGGTTAGTGAGATTAAAAATAAATTGATGGTAGATATTGAACCATTAACCTTGATGCAATATCCAAACATCAAGGAATTGGCCGCTTACTTATCTAGTTCGAATAAAAATGGTGAAGAATCTACTAAGAGTGAAATTAGAATGAATAAACGAGATTTTTCGAGATTTAAAAGAAAGAGACATAATTAAACCAAACTTAATATTTTTAGAGTATGAGGGATGCAGGGTGGATATGCGAAACGAAAAAGATACCATTATCAAAAATACAGGAACAATTCTGGTTGCTGGGAACCCTATCTCCCCACGATACGGCCTACAACATACCACTTATCTACTGTGTTCGCGGGAAATTAAAGGTTAGTTTTTTAAAAAAAGCGTTAAGTCATGTTTTGCAGAATCACGAAATCTTAAGAGCGAATATAGCTGTTAATAAAAACAAGCCTTATTTTTGTGTTAAGGATGAAGTAGATATTAATGATTTTTTCAAACCCCTCTGTATACACGAAAACTATACGACAGAATTATATGAGCAATATGTGATAAACGAAGTGCATAAATCCTTTTCTATGAGGGCTGATAAACTTCTGAGGGTAAAAGTATTTCAGTTCAAAGATATCACTTACCTTTCGTTTGTATTTCATCACATTATTATCGACTTACATTCAAAAAAAGTATTTGCGGAAGAACTCTCCGATTATTACAATAGTTTGGTTTATTCCGATAAATTAAAAGTTAATCATAAAAGCAAGCCTTATGCCGAATATACTTCCTGGCAAAACCAATGGTTGACCTCTGATGTTGCCGAAAAGATGAGAGAAAGCTGGAAGAAAGAATTTAACGAGAAAATCCATCCGGTTAAGTTACCTTTTCAAAAACCGAAAAAAGCATTAAATAATGAGTCGTGCGGTAGAAAGTTGTTCCAAATACCTTCTGGGTTATCAAAAAGGATAAAAAAATTTTCAAACGAACATAATATCAGTCCTTTCGTATTTTTATTATCGGCGTATGCCATATTTCTTTCACGAATCAGTAATCAAGATAAACTGATAGTCGGAGTGCCGTTTACAAACAGGCGAAAACAAGATTTTGCCGATACAATTGGATGTTTCGTAAATACCTTGCCTGTTACTATTAATCTGGGAAATAACATTTCCATCCTCGAATTAATAAATCAAGTAAGAGTTTCATTATTAAAACAGCACAGAAAACAGGAAATCCCGTTTATTGAATTGAACGCTGCATTTAATCAAAAAACTCACCTGCCTTTTTTTAACGTTGGTTTTACCTTTGAACCCCCTGTTCATCTCAATTTGAAAGGTGCTGATTTGGAATGCATGTCCGTCGAGAGACAGGGAGCGCAGCTTGATTTGTTTCTTACCATGTGGGATTCCGGTAATGCTTATTCCGGTTATTTGGAGTTAGATGCTAATACGTTCGATTCAGCGTCTATAAATAGGTTAATCAACACCTACAATAAAGTGATTGAATCTATTTTAGCAACCCCGACTAACCCGATTCAGATAATTAATATACTAAGTAATTCTGAAGTTAATTTTATAGCTGATTTCAATAAAACAAAATGCCCCTACAGAAACGACACTTGTCTGCACCGCGTCTTTGAGAGTCAGGTAGACAAGTCTCCTGATGCACCAGCTTTAATCTATAAAGATACAATCCTTTCGTATCAGCAAACAGAAAAGCATGTAAACCGATTGGCTAATTACATGATCAACAAGGGCGTTCAATGTGGAGATGCTGTTGGTATCTGCTGCGAACGAAACCTGGAGATGATGATAGGTATACTGGCCATATTAAAAACAGGGGCACACTATTTGCCGCTTCAGGTTGATTTACCTCCGGTAAGAATGGATGAAATAATTACGGACGCGAATCCTGTATTAATTTTGGCCGGTAAAACCGTAGCAAATAACATGATCAACAAAGGTATTTTGGTATTTTTGGAAGATATTCTGGACAAACCTCTGAGCAAGAATAGTTCAAGACCTTTGGTTGAAATAAAACCAACAGATTTAGCCTACGTACTTTTTACCTCAGGCTCAACAGGGAAGCCTAAAGGTACATTAATAGAACACCATTCTGTTATGAACAGAATTGGCTGGATGCAAAAGAATTACCCTCTAACACCATCAGATACGCTCTTTCAAAAAACACCTATAACATTTGACGTATCAGTCTGGGAGCTATTTTGGTGGTTTTTTAACGGATCAAAATTGGTGCTTTTAAATCATAATGGAGAAAAGGACGTAAATGAGATTACAAAAAGTATCAACAAACATAAAATTTCTCAAATACATTTTGTACCCTCCATGTTTTCTCCGTTTCTAAATCACATCAAACAGCAAAAACTAACCACAGCGCTAAAAAGCCTTAGAAATATATTTTTAAGTGGTGAAGCTTTGCCTTCTAAAATTGTATCAGATTTCAACCAGTTAAGAAAAGAAACTGATTTACCCGCTATGGTAAATCTATACGGCCCAACCGAGGCAACTGTAGATGTTTCCTACTATAATTGTTCCAATACTTTATCCGAGAACGACAAAATATACATTGGCAAACCTATAGACAACACTGAACTCTATGTTGTTAATTCTAAATTACAGGTTCAACCGGTCGGAGTAAAAGGTGAACTTATAATCTGTGGTGTAAACCTTTCAAGAGGGTATTTAAACAATTCCGAGTTGACCGCCAAATCATTTGTTAACTTCACCAAACCCAACGGAGAAATTGTAAGAGCCTACAAGACTGGCGACCATGCTATGTTAAGTACTTCAAATGAGATTGAATACTTGGGCAGACTGGATAAACAGGTTAAAATTCGTGGTATGCGGATTGAACTAGGTGAAATTGAAGCAAAATTGATGTTGCACCACAAAATCCAGAACGCAGCAGTTCTTGACGCCTTTGACGATTTGCACAAAACACTGATTGCCTATATTTGTCCTAAGTCAGGAGAAAGTATATCTAAGCGGGAAATGATAGCCTTTATCCAGGATAAATTGCCCGTGCATATGATACCGTCGCAGTTTATTTTCATGAATAAATTTCCTCTTACAACTAGTGGAAAAGTTAACATAAAAGCGTTGCCCGAACCTATAAAAACAAAAAAGGCTGATATACTTACTAATCCCTCCTCTGCTTTAGAAGAAGAATTATTGAAACTATGGCAAGAAGTTTTACAAGATTATTTAATAGGTGTTACCGACAATTTTTTTGAAATTGGTGGCAATTCGTTATTAGCGATACAACTAACCACAAAAATAAATGCACATTTTAATACATCCGTCACCGTAGTATCTGTCTTTGAACATACAAACATTCGTGCATTTAGTAAATTTTTAAACTCAATAAAAAAAGATATTATAGAAGAGACTGCTGCAAATATATCTCTGGCAAAGCAAAAGAGAAGAAATATTGTGCGAAAAAAAAGAAGTAGACTCGACGACTAATGTATAATTTAAAGTCATTTTATCATGGGATCTGAAATGGAGAAAATAGCAGTAATAGGTATGGCCTGCCGATATCCGGGAGCTAATAATATAGAGGAGTACTGGACTAATTTGATAAATGGTAAAGAAACAATAAAACACTTTACAGATGAAGAACTTCGTAATTCTGAAATTAACTTTGATGAACTAAAGAAGGATCCTAAATTTATAGGTGCCAGAGGCGTGTTAGATAATATTGATAAATTTGATGCAAAGTTTTTTGACTTTTCACCATACGATGCTACCAATACGGACCCACAACACAGAGTTTGGCTCGAAACAGTTTGGGATGCATTTGAAAACGCCGGGTGCGACCCTATTACTTCTAAGGAAGCCATTGGTGTATTTGCAGGTGGTTACATCAACACATACCTGTTAAACAACATCTTAAGGGATCCTAACAAACTCGAAAATTTTATCCGGCTACGTACTACCGAATCGTTTCAGATCATGACAGGAAACGATATTAGTTTTTTACCCACCAAAACCGCATACAAATTTAATCTAAGAGGGCCGGCCATAAATGTTCAAACAGCTTGTTCCACATCGCTGGTTGCCATATCTCAGGCGTGTCAAAGTTTGTTTAGTTACGAATCTGATATTTGTGTGGCCGGAGGAGTATGTATTTTAACCCCACAGGAAACCGGATATATCCATCAGGAGGGTGCCATACCTTCTCCTGATGGCCATTGCCGTCCGTTTGACGAGGAAGCCAATGGCACTGTTTTTAGTAATGGAGTTGGGGTCGTAATTCTTAAAAGACTTGAAGATGCCATTAAAGATAAGGACCATATTTATGCTGTAGTAAATGGGTGGGCATTAAATAACGACGGAAACAAAAAAGTCAGTTACACCGCTCCTAGTGTGGATGGGCAGGCGGAGGCTATTTTAATGGCGCAAGGATTCAATGAGGTTTCAGCGGAAGACATAGGATACGTAGAGGCTCATGGTACAGCCACAAATCTTGGTGATCCTATTGAGATAACAGCACTCACCAAAGCATTTGCCAGATCCACTTCAAAAAAGCAATATTGCGGCATAGGGTCAGTTAAAAGCAATATCGGACATACCGATGCGGCAGCTGGCATTGCTTCATTTATAAAAGTTTGTCTAGCTGCATATAACAAGATAATACCAGCTTCGCTGAATTACAACAAACCCAATCCGCATATTGATTTTAAAAACACGCCATTTTTTGTTGCGGATAAACCAATAGAATGGAACAGTGATAAAAAACTAATTATGGGTATTAGTTCTTTCGGTCTGGGAGGTACAAATTCTCATGTTATCGTTGAAGAGCCTCCTCACAACCATGAGGAAATTGAAACACCTCCAAAGAACTATATTTTACCTTTTTCTGCCAAGTCGGCATCTGCATTGCAAGAAAGAAAGAAAAGTGTGTTGGAATTTGTAAAAAATCACCCTAAGATCAGAATTGACGATCTGGCACATACCTTATGGAATGGCAGAAATCATATGAAATACCGGTCTTCCGTTGTTGTAAAGTCTATGGATGAACTTCTTTCAGGTGATATTAAATTCGACACCAAAGTTTCGGATGAAAATACAAATTCGATTACATTTATGTTTCCCGGTCAAGGAGCCCAATATTATAGAATGGGTTATGAATTTTATCAGGTGAACGATGAATTTAAGTCGTTGGTGGACCAGGGTTTCTCCTTACTAAAAGAAGAAACCGGCATTAACTTAGGCGAATTGTTGTTTCGGGCTCCAACCCCGGAAGAAGCAGAAAAGAAATTGGTCGAAACCTCACTGACGCAGCCTGCTCTTTTTATCGTTGAGTATGCCATGGCTAAAAGCTTACTAAAAAAGGATATTGAACCCAAATACCTGATAGGTCACAGCATAGGCGAATATGCTGCTGCTTGCATTGCCGGCATATTCGATTTTGAATCCGCACTTCGCATTGTGATTAAAAGGGGCCAGCTTATGCAAAGTATGCAACCCGGGAAAATGATAGCCGCCCTATGCAGTAAAGACAAACTGATAGCGATTGGCAATTCGCTTTTTGAGGTTGCTGCGGAAAATGCTCCAACCAACTGCACTATTTCCTTTGAGGTGGAAAACCAGGAAAAGATAGGAGAAATTCTGGACGAAAACGAAGTTGCATGGATTGCCTTAAATACCTCACATGCTTTTCATTCGGAAGCATTTGACCCAATTCTTGAAGAGTTTGCTAATTACGTAAATAGTTTTACTTTGTCTACCCCCAAAATTCCCGTTATATCGTGCCATACTGGTAAATTCCTCAAGGATGAAGAATCCGTTTCCGGAAGTTATTGGGCCAAACAATTACGTAATACGGTTAAGTTTTATAAAGGCATTAATTCCATTTTAAATATTGAACCTAGCTTTTTTATAGAGGTGGGCCCTAACACTCATCTAAGCTCAATCTTAAAGGTTATTCCTGAATATGAAAACAAAAAGGCCTATTCTGAAACATTCGGTAGACGAAACAATCCTTCAGAACCTTATATAATTGAAAAAGTAAAGGGGAATATATGGGCCGGTATTGAAGCTTATTTGCCTGATTTGGGTTTTATTCATCCCCAAGCGAAGAAAATTGTTCTTCCCAATTATCCTTTTGAAAGGGAACGGTACTGGATAGATTATAAATCGGATAAAAAAACAGATACAGTAAAACATTCACCCACAAGGAATGAAGTAGGTGTCGGTAATGTTGACCTTCAAAATGCTATAATCGATATCTGGAAAGATTACTTGGGGTTAAAAGATATTAAGCCTACCGATGATTTCTTCGACCTGGGAGGAACATCCTTGCTTGCCATTTCAACCTCAGAAATAATTAAAAATAAATTTAAAATTGATTTTGGACTAAGACTTTTTATGGAAAATTCCACCGTCAATAGTATTGTTGAACTGATTGAAGCAAATACAGTTACTGAAGAGGCAACAAAACAAAGCAAAACCCCCAAATCCAACATTGTTAGTGGAGAAATTTAGTTTATCTCTATTCTCGGTTCACGTTTTAGTCATATAAAAAGGTGAACTGAGAATATAAGTTTTCGCCCTAAAATTCTCAGTATAATGGATGGTCTCGAAGTATTGAATTGAAATTTTAAAGAAAAGGAACAAAATGCGAGGCCAAGCACCAATCTATTCAATCTTGCTCCACGTTCGACGAAGCAAATACGAAAGAGCATATAAGTAAAATCCAATAAATGGCGTTTTAGTTATCTTAAAGTCTATTTTCTGTTTTATCAATCCATTCACTAATATTATATTTTATTAGCTCAATAGCTTCAACATCATGAAACATTGATGCATGATTTCCTATAAAATTAACAACGTTCACATTTTTACATACCTTATCCCATCCCAAATATTTTGAGTTAAAACTATTTTCACTTGCCCTAAACAACAATATTTCACCCTTATATTCCTCCTCTGGTTTATAATTGTTGATAAGTTGATCGTAAAGACTAACTATATATTCTGTCCGCTCACCAATGGGTAACTTTTCAAATTGAGATGGAAAAAGTTCATACTTGGCTTTCTTTTTAAGCCGATTAATCTTAATTTTTGTCTTTCTAAGATAATTATATATTTTATGAAATAAAGATTTAAGTACACTATTATATTTCACAGGTGGTTCAAACGCAGTTAATCCCGAGTCCACCAGAATTAAAAGCGGTACATCTTTTCCTTGTCTCTGCAATTGCAGTGCCATTTCAAATGCCAGGTGTCCTCCCATCGACATACCTCCCAAAAGGTAGGGTCCGTTGGGTATTATATTTTGTAGTTGCTTCAAATAAACACTAGCGAAGTCTTCTAACTTTTTATATCTGTCTTTTTCTGATTCAGAACCTATAAATAAAAAACTGTACATAGGTCTATTACTACCTAAATATTCACTTAGTTCAAAAAATGAACCACCGTGTAACAACGAAAAGGCGGTTAGATTGCCTTCTGTATTTAAAGGCAACATGTTAGGACAATCCTCCGGCCAAAAATGCTTAATAAGTTTTGGTTTATGTTCTTTTAGCTTTGCAATTAAAGCACTATCAATATTCTCCTCTGGCCCACTATACTTCAGCTTACCTGCTGAAAAACTAATACTAATTTCCTTATATTTTAATTCTTCAAGAAACTCTTTAAACATAAAATACTCTTTACTCTTTAAATGACTACCTAAAATATTCTTAACTTACAAAATACAACTCTAATTAAAATATCTCCGTTAATCTAATACCGCTGAACTATTTGAACAAATATATATAAGTGAAATTTTCAAAGATAATATCAATGCAGCTTTTTTATTACTATAATATCAACAAAAAATAAATAGTTGAGAAATACCATTTTTTAATGGTCTAACAGTAGTTTTCATAACAGTAATGATAATTTTTAATTAATTTTTTTACGTATCTTTCTTGAATATCGCGTTTTTATTTGGCCGGATATCAGGGGTAAGGGAATAATTCCATTATTCTACAAGTACCTTAACGAAATCAAACTGTTAAAGTTTATGTATTTCAATATTTAATGGGATTTATTCCCATGAGGCCGTCCAAAAACTAAATCTCAAGATAAGAAACACTTTAAGGTCACACACTTAAGTATTTTGTAGTTCATAGGTTTGCGTCCTTTTATCTTTTTTTTCTTTGTGCACTTTGCAAGAAATAGTATTGTTTTCGACTACCTCATCAAAAAAATACAATTATACCATTACGTTAATTTCTCTTAAAAATTCTATCTCCATGACCATTTAAGTTTTGAAGTATTACTTTTGTGATCTCAAATTAAAACACTACTCGGGTGCATTCTGTATTCCACATATCTTCTGCTTGAACAAAGCGCTTTGCCGGGCTTGGTCTTTCCCTCTGGTAACCACCTGTGGTATACAAGGTTATCTAATTTTTTTTGAATTTTAAGGAAACAGCAGTTGAGCAAAACCAACGTTGTTCCCTACTCTATTTAATAATTCTATTTCTCGCACATAATGAACAAGACATTCAGTCCCAAGTTTTTCACCTTGATGAAAACCGGGCTTAACAAAAAACAGATTACTTCAGATATAATGGCCGGCATTGTGGTGGGTATCGTTGCCTTGCCTTTAGCTATTGCCTTTGCGGTAGCTTCGGGCGTTTCACCCGAGAAAGGATTAATAACGGCTGTGGTAGCAGGTATCATCATTTCTTTTTTAGGAGGCAGCAGGGTACAGATTGGAGGCCCAACGGGGGCCTTTATAGTTATTGTGTTTGGCATCGTCCAGGAATTTGGGATTAATGGCTTGATGATATCCACCATACTGGCTGGCATCTTATTGATTGTCTTCGGCTTACTCAAACTCGGGACCTTACTTAAATATATCCCCCAACCGCTGATCGTCGGCTTTACCAGCGGTATCGCCCTGGTTATCTTTTCTACCCAGATTAAAGATGCCCTGGGGCTGGATATTGAACATGTCCCGTCTGAATTTATCGAAAAATGGCGAGTGTTCCTTACCCATATGCACAGCACCAATGTATATGCGATAGGCATTACGATCGTCACCATCCTGCTATCTGTCTATTCCAGAAAAGTGGTTTCCAAAGTGCCTGGATCTTTTATCGCTATTATTGTTATGACCGTTTTGGTGCAGTTGTTGGACCTGCCAGTAACCACCATTGAAACCTTTTTTGGTGACATACCCAATAAAATATCCATTGAGGTTCCCACATTTCAACTGGACGGGCTCACCCAGTATTTTGCACCCGCCATCACCATTGCGCTGTTGGGAGGTATCGAATCTCTGTTATCTGCAGTGGTCGCGGATGGTATGATCGGGGGCAAACACCGTTCCAACACTGAGTTGATTGCACAGGGCGTTGCCAACGTGTTTACTCCTTTTTTCGGGGGTATTCCAGCTACCGGAGCTATTGCCCGCACGGCTACCAACATTAAAAACGGGGGAAGAACACCTATTGCGGGAATGGTTCATGCCATAACACTTTTGGTCATCATGCTTTTCTTTGGGCAATGGGCCAAACTGATACCCATGTCGTGTTTGGCCGGCATACTGATTGTAGTGGCCTATAACATGAGCGAATGGCGCTCGTTCGCGGCCATATTAAAGACTTCTTGGTTCGATGTTATTATCCTGATTACCACTTTCCTGCTCACCGTATTGGTCGACTTAACCATAGCCATTGAGGTAGGTGTGGTATTATCGGCTATCTTGTTTATGAAACGTATGTCGGATATCGCTGACAAAAAGATTGGGCATGGCGTTGATACGGATGTTATTGAAGACTACTCCGATATCCCCGATGGGGTTACTATTTACGAAATCAGCGGCCCATTGTTTTTTGGGACGGCAAAAACATATACCCGCGTTATTGAAAGTATCGGTTTGAAGCACAAAATACTTATTATCAGAATGCGACATGTTTCATTTGTGGACCAAACGGCCATTCACAGCTTCAAGAGTACCATCGACACTTTACAAAACTCGGGTGTTTTAATTGTACTTTCGGGAGTTAACGCAGAGGTCAACAAAAGCTTTACCCAAAGCGACATCATCCGTAAAATTGGGGAAGATAATATTTTTGAACGCTTTGAGGATGCGGTTCTTCACGCAAAAAACAATGCATTAGCCTGATCTATTCATATCTTATTATAAGATGTTAGATATAGTATTAACCCCAAACTGGTTAAATAAAATGATATTGATTTTAATGCGCTTTATACTTCTAAAACTAAATATCCTAATCTATTAATGATATATTCATACACTTTAGCGAAATTTTGATACTTTTACGCTTCAATTTTAAAAACGATTATGTCGCAAAAAACAGATCAACAGTTTGAGCATGTAATTAACGTCTGCAAAGATATCTTTGTCAAGAAGATGAAGGATTACGGCACAGCATGGCGCATTCTTCGCCCCTCATCCATGACCGACCAAATCTTCATCAAAGCTCAGCGCATCAGGAGCATCGAAACCAAAGGTGTCACCAAGGTGGACGAAGGTATTCGTTCGGAATTCATTGGGATTATCAACTATGCAGCCATGGCCATTATCCAGCTGGAACTTGGTCCCAGCGATCAACCGGAGATGGACAACGAGGAAGCGTTAAAATTATATCTCGACAATTTACATAAGGCCAAGAACCTTATGTCGGATAAAAACCATGATTACGACGAGGCCTGGCGAAGTATGCGTATCAGTTCATTTACGGATTTGATATTGATGAAACTTCATCGCACCAAGCAAATTGAAGACAACCAAGGACAAACAATCATCTCGGAAGGCATTGATGCCAATTATCTGGATATGATTAATTATGCCGTATTTGCCATGATACAGCTCGACTTTCCTGAAACACAACCTTCAAAAGAATAGATTATGCCCCGATTTATATTTGTCATCAGTAGAATCCTGGTAGGTGTCACCTTTATCTTTTCCGGTTTTGTAAAAGCAGTTGACCCCACCGGAAGCGCCATAAAGTTTAACGATTACCTAAGCGCTTTTGGCATGGAATATTTATCGGGATTGGTTATTCCGGCGGCCTTTATCCTGGCAGCCCTGGAGTTTCTGACAGGCCTACATTTATTACTGGGAATCAGGGTTAGAACATCGTCGGTATTAGTATTGGTTTTTATGGCGATTTTTGCCCCTTTGACCCTATTTATTGCCATCAAAAACCCAGTAACCGACTGCGGGTGTTTTGGGGATGCGTTAAAACTGAGCAATTGGGAAACGTTTTTCAAAAATGTGATCCTCACTTTACCTACATTATATCTATTTATAAACCGTCACAATTATAAGGATAACATTAAAACCATTCATAAACTTGTTATCACCTTAGTTTTTACCGGAACCATATTGGGTGTGTCGTATTATAGCTTGGAGCATCTTCCTATTATCGATTTTAGACCATTTAAAATTGGAAATAATATAAATGAGGGTATGCTTATTCCTGAAGGTGCTGAGCAACCGGAATATGAAACCACATTTATTTTGGAGAAGGACGGCGTAGAAAAGACATTTACCGTGGAAAACTATCCATACACCGATACCACTTGGGTATTTGTCAGTAACGAAACCAAAGTCATAAAGGAAGGGTATGAACCGCCCATTCACGATTTTGTCCTTAACGATTCGGAGGGGACAGATCAGGCCCAAAACATATTAAATAGCGATGTTCCTGTCCTTTTGGTAGTTTCATATCAAATTAACAAGGGAGCGTGGAACGAGGGCAAACAAGAACAAATTGTTCAGTTAAAGAACGCCCTGTACGAACAGGGGATAAAAACTTATTTCTTAACTTCCTCCAGCGACGAAGAAATCACCAAATTTGAGTTTGATGGAGATGCTGGTTTTGACTATTTAAATGCGGATGAAACCATGTTAAAAACGGTGATCCGATGCAATCCCGGTTTAGTGCTGCTACAAAAAGGAAATGTGGTGGGCAAGTGGCATTATAACGATCTCCCGGCTGCCTATTCCTTTAAGAATCCGATTGCTTACAGTTTAAGTCAAATGGTTGAGAAGCAAAGTCTGTTGCTGGTTCTATGCTTAACCTTTGCCAGCCTGGTATTTATAACTGTATTTATGCGAAAGAACAAATAATCCATATAATTATAATAACAAAACATTTTTTACGATGAGACAAAACATTGTTGCCGGTAACTGGAAAATGAACAAAACCCTTCAAGAGGGTGTAGCATTAGCTACTGAATTAAACGACATTTTAGCTTCAAAAACACCTAACTGTGCCGTTGTGGTAGGCGTGCCTGCCACGCACATCACCGAGGTAGTTAAAGCTGTAAAAGCTGATAAAGTGGGCGTTGCAGCACAAAACTGTGCCGACCATGAATCAGGCGCATACACAGGTGAGATTTCTGCTGCTATGGTAAAATCCACAGGTGCAGGTTATGTGATCCTGGGTCACTCAGAAAGAAGAGAGTACTACGGAGAAACTAACGCAACCTTAAAAGTGAAGACTGATTTGGCTTTGGCGAACGGTTTAACCCCTATTTTCTGTATCGGTGAGGTATTGGAAGAGAGAGAAGCAAACAAACAAAACCAGGTTGTTAAAACGCAAATCGAAGAGGCTTTATTCCACCTTTCTGCTGAAGATTTCGGTAAAATTGTGTTGGCATACGAGCCAGTATGGGCCATTGGAACCGGTAAAGTAGCTACCCCTGAGCAAGCTCAGGAGATTCACGCTTACATCCGCTCTGTTGTCGCAGACAAATTCGGTGCTGAAGTAGCTGATAACACTTCTATCCTTTATGGTGGAAGCTGTAAGCCTAGCAACGCCAAAGAATTATTCGCCAACCCGGATGTTGACGGTGGTTTAATTGGAGGTGCTTCATTAAAAGCTGAAGACTTCGTGGGTATAATCGACGCTTTTTAAGCTAAAATACAAGTACAATATATTAAAAGGTCACCTTTCTGATGGGAGGTGACCTTTTTTATGCGCTCAGCCATGTTAAAATGTGGGTAGCGATTCAAAATTATCTTCCGTGGTATAATTGGCGGGCGCTCTAAAATAAGGATTACCGTTTTTGGGATGGATCAGCTGCAGTCCTTTTACATAAACACCGGCATGATCCTGCAAAAATACGGCATCCTGGGTATTTAGTTCAAGACCTGTGTCGAACCTAATCCTTGTTATTATAGTATTCTCCCTGTGGATTTGAACCGGTTTAAGGCATGGACAACACAATTTGCCTGCCGGCACCTGTAATACAGGATTATAAATTTGCACTTTTGAACGTAAAGGAGGTTTTAATTCATTTTCGCCCAGCCTTTCTAAAACATCTTCAAGGGAAAGGACAATATCTTCGCTTGACACTGTACCGTGATACCTTAATTGTTTCAAAGTATCACCGTCGTAAATAGCTTCCTCTAATATTGCAGGCTGTACCTCAAACAAATCAAAGGATTCAGCTGTGCCCGCTACAGCGAGTCCGTTATTATCAAGCTCTATTTCGTCGAATACTGATTTAATAGATATAATCCTGTTAAACAAAGGATCATTCTTATCGATATAGATAGGAATCGATGAAGGTATGGCATCCAACATCCCAACAGAAAAACCATCTTCGGAAGGTGTAGGGTAAGCGAAATGAAGAATATTGTTGTTACAAATTAAACCTGAAATCATATGGCCATCCGTGTCTTTGGCCAATATTCTTCTTTCAATAACCTCCCCTACCGCATATTCCCCAATTTCTAAAACAATAACTGCTTCAAGACCAAGGCTTGGTATAAGGATTAATCCTCCGGTAAATATTCCGATTAAAAATCCCGTTAATGCACCAATGGTAAAACCTAATACATCACCCCAAAATCCGGTATCCACATCCAGGTCGGTATCCATTTCGAATGTAAGTTTGCCACCCACCAAATTGGGTTTCAGTTTCATTTCCAGCGACACATCCGCATCCGGCCATAGATCGATGGGAACCTCACCTTTTAAAGTAAATTTAATCCTATCCCTATTTAACGAGACCGCCACTTTATTCCAATGCCCCTTTTTATCTTCACCGGGCCTGGGAAGAGGATGGGAACCGTCAACATCCCTAAGTTCGGTATGCCAAATATTATTGGCAAACCTATCCAATGATTCCCTGGCCACACCAAGTGCAACATGTTGACCTACCGGTAAAAAAGAAACGACCTTATCTTCGCTTCCTCTTGCAAGATGCTGACCAACAGGTAATGGTTCCTGATCCTGAGGGGTAGCTCTGATATCCAAATTAAAAAGAAGAGCCATGGCGTTTTCATAAAGGTTATTATCACTTATGGCCCTCTTAAGAGTTGGTGTATCTGCCAGGTCGCCTAATTTAGGTATGTCGATTTGAAAAGAAATACCAATATCTGTTTCAATAACAAACGCATCGTCAACAATGTGCATTTTTGCGTGCACCGAAAAATTTTCAATATTGGTGGCCAACTCTAAATTCCACTCTGGGTCATCAATAATAGTAACATCAGTAATAGTTATACCCAAAGGCAAATCTATAACGCCATTTGAGCTCAACGTTTGAATAGCCAACAATAACCACCCTTTGCCAAGCATTAATTCAGCGTCAAATCCGGATTGAATTCTTCCTGTGTCAATCATTTTGTTATTTTTTAAAAATCAGTTTTCTCGCTTTTCTCAATTACTTTACCCCATCCCCGTATAAGCAATCATCGACAATCACAATATGATATCCTCCTTTCTTATACCAAATTTACCTTGGTGTAATAGAAAAGTCAATATAGACACCCAAGAAAAGCATTATCTTCATCCGTTAAGCCACACTCAGATTGATCCGGGGTTTCCATCGAGGGATTTTTTTAGACAAACTGCCCCTGTTAAAAACTCAGTAAAGGCACAATATTGATCGCTTAAATACCTTTCAACCTATATTTGCTATTGAACTTTTAGGCATTTACTTAAATTTTAGGATACGTACCTTAACAAATTATAAGTACCTATTAACAAATCAGGAATTATGCAACAGTTTCGGCATGGCCTTACACCTCACATCCCGTTCCGGATTTATCGACATACTTATCTTTATTGCAGATACGCATCTTTCTGATGAAAATTTTGGTGTGAAGCAATTTGGCAATGAAGTCAAAATAAGTCGCGAACAAATTTATCGCCGCCTACAATCCATCCATAACCATTCTGTAAGCCAGCTTTCCACATAATGGTATTTGAACTCCTTTTGTTCCGTAACAAGATAAATCGGTTCACCAATCTTTAATGCTGATCCATTAAATATTTGTTTTTTCAATTTCTTTTGAGGTATTGGAACAACTTGTTGCAGACAATAGAATGGTTACCACAAAAACTAAAATCGAAATATTTTTTTCTTCATAGTACTTTTATAATAATAGTTTCTCAAAATGATAGATGAAAATCTTTAAATATTATTGACAAGGAGTGTCCATGAGTTTATGGTTTTCCTTATAGGTTTATTTAATCCAATATAACATAAGTGGAAGATCAACAGATTAATGACTTCCTGGAATAATCTGCGGGACAAGCCATTCAAGCCAAAAATTGCTAAATAGATGAAACCGGTATAACCGGAGCAAATACTCAGGCCACACAACTTGCCTCGACCAGAGCGGGAGCGGGATAGCCAGTCTCGCCAAAGCCGAAATTGCAATTTGCCTTAATTATCAAGGTTTTGCTATTTTAAAACAGGTGAAAATTATTAATTTTGCGCCCGGTTTGAACTATAAATAATTATATCGGGATGAAGATTTCCATGAGGATATTACACCGTTATGTTGGCTTTTTTACCATTGGAATAATGATGGTTTATGCCTTTAGCGGTATCGTACTAACATTTAGAGATACATCTATTTTTGAGGTAGAAAAAGAATTTATAGAAGATATTGGCCCAGACGTTAAAGCCGAAGAATTGGCGGACAAATTAAATTTTAGAAGTTTGAATATCCAAAAAGAAGAAAACGGTATCATATACTTTGAGATTGGCAGTTATAATATCGAATCTGGAATTGCAAAATATACCTGGCCCGCATATCCGGATTTTATCATGAAAATGGTACTACTTCACAAAACAAAGTCGAACCAGGCGCTTTCGTGGATAACTACAATTTCCGGAATTCTGTTGTTCTTCCTGGCCATCTCGTCGTTTTGGATGTTCAAGCCCAAGACAAAAAACTTTAAAAAGGGAGTTATTGTAGCTGCAGTAGGTTTTATTTTTACGATTGTGGTTTTGATGTTTTGTTAAATAATTGTGTTCAGGCTAAAACATACCTTGGTTTTAACTATTACACCCCTCATCCCGGTTACCACGCAACCGTACTTCCCCTGGCCTCAGGGCCTGGGGAAGCGCTAACACCATGAAGTATAGGGAAGGACTTTCTTATTAAAGACATCCCGAACACATTGCAAATTCACCGATTTTAATAGAGCTGGGACTGTTGACTTTTAACTAATTACTTCCGACGGGTGTCTACTTACCATATACTTGGATATGGCTTAACAGTTTAATGTCATCCAAATCGGAATAATCGTATTGATACAAACCATCCGTTCCGATCATTAACAGCACATCTCCCAAGGGAATAACATCAAAGGCATTGATATCTTTGTAGTGAGCCAATTGGTTATCGGTAATTGTCAATGGATCGCCGGCATCATAAATTTTCAGGCCGTCGTTACCATCACAGATAAACAATACATCATCATCAATACCCAAACCATAAGGCTCGTTCATAGGGTATTCCTTGACTAACTTAGGAGCTTCCATATTGGAAATATCAATCACATCCAACTGGCTTTCAATAGCACCACAGAGGTTACCTCCCCGCAAGGTTACATAGGCATAATCGCCTTCTACCACTACCGGGTCGCATGCTGTAGCATGACGGAATTCGGAAATAAACTGCGGATTTGCCGGATTTTGAAGACTGTAAATATACATACCGCTTTGCGCTCCTATAAAAAGCATTTGTTCATAAGGAAAAAGGGTTTCAATCTGCCAACTTATATATATTTGTTTCGCAAATGTAGGGTTGGCGTTGTTGGAAACATCAAACAAGTGCAAAGAAGCATTGTCGATGGCATACAAATAATTATCATATAAAGTGAAACGCGCCATAGAACCACCTGTACCTGAACCTGAAGTTTTTACACCATTAGCGGTCGCATCCATTGCAAAAAACTCCCCTTCCCACATCGGAAATCGCTGGTAGTATACCTCATGCCTATCAATAGCTGTAGTTTCGTATGTGACCGTGTAACCGGTAATGACTCCTTGGCTAACATCTATATGATCTAAAATGCCCACTTCGAACTCTGGAATAATATATGGGAAAACACTTGTATCCCTGTCCACCTCGGTAATATTGTTCATATCGCTGATGTCCAATGTCAGCAAGTCGATATAACTATCTGCATACAGTTTATCGCCTTTCACGGCCATATCTACATTACCCGGGATTTCAATAAAAGAAATATTCTGCGGCGAAGCCGGGTCGGCATTATTGATCACATGAATACCTTTTTGATATTCGTTGATAAAGATAAAATCGTCTTTGAAGTAGATCTTCCCGGCTTGTTTGATATCCACGGCACTCTTCATGGAAACCGAAGATCTTAGGTCGGCATAGCTCATATATTCGGGCGTATTTACCTGAATGGTTTCCTCAATTTTATCGGCACAGGAAAATGAAAAAAGCGCAAGACACAACAGTATAAAATATGATAAGATATTTTTCATGATCTGGTTGTTTTAGATTAAAATATGTTATTCGGTATAATGATGGACATTTCTTAAAAAGGTTGCGTTTCTTTTTTTTATTTTTAACGCAACTGTTTTAATAAAAATCTGTCATCTTTGAAAAACTTTGCCATGAAAAAACTACTGACCTTGCTTTTTCTGGTATTCACAATTGCGAGTTATTCGCAAGATAAGACAAATGGATACCAAAATTATACTTCTTACGCTACATTAATTGGTTCGGAGGATGACAAGAAAACCTTTATCCATGGATTTCAAATGGAACACAATTACTTGTTTAACCCCAATTTTGCGTTTGGTTTATCTACCGGAATTGAATGGATGGACGTTAAAATGGCCACCATCGGGCCTAATATTAAAATCATATTGCCTAAAAATAACAAACAGTCATTTTTTGTTGGGGCATCGGTTGGTGCTGCCATTGCCTTGGATGATGAAAAGCATGAGTTTATGGAAATCAGCAAAACCAGCGGAGGAAGATTTGTCAATTGTGAACTTGGGTATGTGTTGCCTACCCAAGGAAGTTTTACGTTATACTCAGCCATTGGATACCGTTTTCAGGAATATTCTTACAAAATTGAAGACTGGTGGCTCAGAACCGTGGAAAGGAATATTACTTATAATAGGTTTGTATTTAAGGTCGGAATAGTTATTGGTAAATAGCAGGCCTGCTGCGGGTAAAAGGAGACAGAGAACCATTAGTAAACTAGCGCATAGGTTAGATTTAGGGCCCGAAAATCTCAAACTTGAATTGTTTTTTTCGGGACAAACAGATATTGTTTTTTAAGATGCTCTCTTAGTTCTCCAACTTACATATTTAAACCCCCTATAGTTGTATTTACAATTTCGGGAACAAATCATCCATATCAAAATCGTTATAATCATTACCCCTTACATATGGCAAGAAGTTACCATTGCGTCATCTTACCGCTCATTTTTAGGGTAAGCTACAAATCTTTCAACAATACGTTACGCTGCGATTTTAACCTGAGCTCCTTAAATTGTTCCATCACTGTTTTTACCTTAATAAGACTCTCTGTTTCTTCAAAGTGAAGATCTTCGCTACCATAAGTCTCAAGCATTTCCAGCACTGTAGACACCTTTAATTTATTTATATCTAAAGCAGGCTGATAGGCAGTTACGGCCCTGGAGTCGTTGTTCACCTCAACAAGCACTTCACATTTAATTAGGGTAAATATTACTTCATTGATTAAACGGATAGGTATTTTCAGTTCCTTCGACAATTCGAGTGGGGTCATCGGTTTCTCGCCATTTTCGAATCGCTTAATAATACTATAGGTCAATTGCAAAGCAACTACCCTTTTGTACTCCACACTAACGTTTTTTGTATCTGCCTCAAACTCGAAACTGCTTACATTTTGCATGGCAAAGGATAACTCTGCCCCAAACATCACAATGAGCCAACTCATTTGCATCCAAAACAGAAACAATGGCAAGGCGGCAAAACTGCCATAAAAAGCATTATATCTTGATACTCCTACCATAAAATGAATAAAGTAATATTGAAGCACTTGAAAAAGTACTCCAGCCACCACCCCTCCAACCAAAGCTGAAAGAAAATTTACTTTAGTATTTGGCATGATAAGTATAAGCATGGTAAACACTATACATATCAATACATAAGGTAAGATAGATGAAATAATCTTTCCCACATAGCTTAAGGCCGCGTAATCATTAAATTTTCCTGAAACAAACACGATCATACTACTGCTGGATACTAAAAAAAGCAAGGCCACAATCATGAGGGCGATATAATCGGAAAATTTACGGGCAAAATTACGCGATCGTTTTACTTCCCAAATTTCGTTGAAACTTTGTTCGATATTCCCTAACATCTGCATTATCGACCAAAGCAATATCACTAATCCAATACCGATAATTATTCCGCTTTTGGCACTGGTCATATAAATATCAACCATTCGCAAGATATACTCCAGCACTTCCTGTTGTCCTGCCATTCTTTTTGCCAATTCGTTTTCTAACGTCTTATTGAATCCAAAACCCAGTGCAATACCATATAACATGGCCACCATTGGCACCACCGACATCAAAGAATAAAACGTTAAGGCCGAGGCCTTTTGCTGACACTTATCGTAAATAAAACCCTTTACGGCCAGGTACAGGATCCTGAGAATATTTACGATGATTAGGTGAGGTCGGGAAAGTTCAACTTTCTGAATCCTCCACATATCCTCCGTCAGGTAATTTATCAGCTTTGAGAGATATTCCTTCATATTGCTTTTTGTAAAGATTTATGGCGTTAAAATAGGAATAATAGCAATGATTAAGAAGAAAAAATAGCAAGTCGATAAGCCGGGTTCTGTCGCTCATTAAAGAACGGTCTATCATTTGTCTACGATTATGATCACTCATAATCTTTAGCAACCTACCCCTCACGACTGCTGAAGCACCAAGACGGGCCGCCCTGTATCTAACGAAATCGTGATATATTTGGTCTTGCAATCCTTGAGTTGCACGGCTACCTGTGTTGCCACAAGCACCGGTGAGCTCTTACCTCACCTTCTCACCCTTATCAGTCAAAAGCCTGACGGTTATTTTCTGCTGCATTACTATACCCTTGCGGATATCTTCCGGTTAGGAAGCAAGGTACCCTGCATTGCCCGGACTTTCCTCCTCAATAACCTGAACGATCCAATGAATCATCAGTTTATTGCGGCGATAGACTGACTTGCTATTGCTGCAAAAGTAATAAAAAATAGCTAACGATGGTTAACATTTATCTTTTTGCCTATGATTATTAGCCGCACACCGCCCATATTAATCTATGGTTTCTAACTGCAAACTACGGACTACAGCTAACCGGCTATACCCTACTCAATTTGATACGGTAAATACGCATCTAATTCTGTTACAAAGGCTTTGGGGTAACCCTTTGCTTTTATGTCATTCAACTCTGACATAGCGTCTTCGTAGGTATAATCTCCTATGGTATAGCGATAAACCCTATCTTTCAAATAAAATTCTTTGACATTCTCGATTCCTTTAAAGTAGTTTAGATAAACAGGAAACCTAAAAGCGCTTAATTGAATAGTGTATCGTTTATTGGGGTCAGGGACAAATCCGGAGCGTGCAGCTCCTCCTATATTGTATTTAGCTGTATTCACCACAAAAGCCTGTGCATAGCCTAAATCCTTATAATAAATCACCTCGTTTTTGGCTGCCTGATAGTTCGTGTAACTACCCACGGTGTATCGTACAAATCTGTCGGCACATCTAAATTCCCTGGCTTGTTCAATATTTTTAAAGAACTCCGGTTCCCCGGCAGGATGTTTTAATGCAATAATCTGGACTGCCCAATCATCAGACGCAGGTAATGTATTAACACTTACAATCTTTTTGGAAGTCCGCAGACTACCTAACTTATCTTTTCCTGTTTGTGCATTTATCCCTGAAAGGCAAACAATCAATAAAAAGGATAAAATATATTTAGTCATGATCTCTTTCTTTTTTAAATTATTTTTTAACCTTCCAAACTACTACTTCAATTCTTTTATTTTCCTGTTGTTCTTTTTCGTTACAAAGAACACCCCTTTTGCATTTATTTACAATATATCTTTCTCCATAACCTCTTGGAATTGTTGATTCACCATCAACCCCTTTGGTTTGCAGAAGGCTTTCTACTTTTTCACCCATTTTTTGGGTTTTCATTAGGTTATCTAACTTACTTCCCCTGGCATCGGAATGTGTATTTAATTTGACCACAATTTGCGGATTATTTTGAAGGTAAGTGGCCAATCTGTCTAAAGTTTTTTTACTTTCTTCGAGTAATTCGTTTCCGTTGTAATACAAAATCATTCCGCTTATGTCATCCAACACGTTATCGTTGAACACTGGCGTCATTGAAATGCCTTTATCATTGATATCGCCGATTTCCATAATATTTACAATCATTCGTTTGGCGTTAAATTCCCCATCTTTTGAAAACACCAGTTCAAACTCCTGACCTTCTTTTTTATACTTATCCGGAATTACGATGTTTAAGTTGCCGTTTGCATCAGACACACCGGTAGCAATAACTATTCCGGTAACATCATCAATAATTTCCACTGTAACGCCCGCTGCAATTTCGTTGTTAAAAGTGGACTTTATTTTTGCTGCCAATGCTGTCGGAAACATGGAAAGACCCTCCACGGTTTCCTTAACTTCCGGTTTCTCTTCCGGCAAAGCTGTTATGTCTATTACATCGTTTACCTTTACCTCTTCAACAATAGTTTTCTCCTCATTTGGTTCTTCTTTCTTTACTATTTCCACGTAAAAGATGTCATCATTAGCTCCCCTTCGGTTACTCGATAAGAAACCTCGTTGCGGATTTTTAGGATTGATGGTATATGAGAAATCATCTTTGGGTGAGTTGAAGGGTTGCAACAGGTTTTGCGGATTGGTCCACTTGCCATTCTTAAATTCCGCCTTATAAATATCCAGACCGCCATATCCCATATGTCCGTCCGAAGAAAAGTAAAACTTATTATCTTTACTAAACGATGGAAACTGTTCGTCACCAAAGGTATTAATTTCTTCCCCAATATTATTCATCTTGCCATACATGCCTCCGCGCAGCCTTTCAACCCGGTAAATATCTTTGCCACCTTCACCACCTTTTCTGTTCGATACAAAATATAAAAACTTGTCATCGGGCGACACGGCAGGCATGGCACAATCGTAATCGTCACTATTGAAAGGCAGTTCTACAGATTTGCCCCAGTCGTCGCCATCATGCATCACCTTAAATATTTTTAACCGGGTATCGTTTTTTACCCTTACCGATAGCGTATAATACATGGTGTTGTAATCGGAAGTAAACGAGATAGCTCCAATATGATATTGAAACTGCAGTTTTTCCGACAACAACTGCCCATCCTGGATTTCATTATCCACCAAATCGGAATAATACAGGTCCAGGAAAACCTTACCTGTTTTATCCACTTTACTGCTACCTTCATCCTGAGGTGCGGAAGAATATACCACTCCATCTTTGTAATAAACAGTACCAAACGACTGGCCTCCCGTATAAACAGCAGAAGGTATAACACGTATATTCTGATCGACCTGGTTATGCTGTAACGCCCATTTACAGGATTCAATCAGATCGTTGATTTCTTCAACGTTAACGTCCACTGCTTCCGTTTTTGCTCTTTCGTAAATGGGCAAAGCCATTTCGTAACCGCCCACGGTTTTATGCAAGGTCTTTGCATAAGTCAACAGGTCTTGCCCCGAGAGGTCGCTCTCCACCTCATTAAAACTGCTAAAAGCATTATCAATATCGTTCAGCTGAAAGTAACAATTGGCTATTTTTTTGGTTACATCTTTACCTATATTTTCACCTTGCTCTTTGGCCTTGTTATATGACATTAATGCGAGGTAATACTCACCTTTTTTGTAAAGTTTATCTCCTTTGGAAATATTTTTACCTTGCGCATTTAATGCCTGCATACCGGCAAGAAACACCAGGAAAAAAATTATGTAACGGGCAACATTCTTCATGATAAAAGATATTAGTTGTGTGATCCGGACCAAGGTCCTTCAATCAGTTCCCAAATCGGAACAAGGGTTAAGATTTAATATTATTGTTCAATATCGAACATTTATTTCATTTGCAAATTTAAGGTCTCCTCCGACTAAAATCAATTAAAAGTACCTAATCGAACGCATTCCGGCCCTTCGGTTAAAGGTAAAGTCGAATTGAAGACTTATTTCGTGCGATCCGTACTTTGCGTATGTGTTCAGGGTATTCAGCGAATAATCGAACGAATAACGCACCGTGAACTGACGATTAATGATATACTCGGTCAGGAAAACCACTTCGGATATAGACCGATAGGAAACCCCTAACCAAACCGCATCAGCTAACAGCACATTGGCCGACACATCAAATTGCAACGGAGCACCATACACCTCGCGAAACAGCAGCGTTGGCTTTACCTTTATATCGTTCCAATCGAACACATAACCACCATACAGATACATATGCATGTTTTTAAAGTCCAGCGTGTTTTTATACACATCGTTATCCTCATCGAAATTGTTGGTAAACATTTTGGGAATTGAAAATCCAGCAAAATAATTCTCTCCGTAAAAATAGGAGCCGAAACCAACGTTGAGACCAATCTTCGATTCTTTTCCATAAAACAAGGGATCGCCAAATTGTTCTGTTATTGCTTTATTACCGTCGTAAACATGGGAGCTTACACCTAATTGCAAACCAAAAGAAACAAACTTTCGTCTGTCTACCATTAGTTTATACGATGCTGATGCAAAAGCATCAAAGTTATTGGAAAAACCAACGGCATCATTTGTGATACTTAATCCGACCCCCAAATTGGTATCTTCAATGGGTCCGTGCACGTTTAACGCCTGGTTCATGGGAGCACCTTCGAATCCCACCCATTGGCTGCGGTGAATAAGTAAGCCACTGATTACATCGCGCGTACCATTATAAGCCGGGTTTAGCAAGCCCTGATTGGCAATATAGTGGTTAAATTGAACCATATCCTGTCCATAGGCAAAACCCGCCACCAGAACCAGCACCACGCTGATGATTATTCTTTTAAATTGCATATATATCATGGTCAGTTTTATTATTCTATGATTACATTCAATACGATGAAACCACTATCTTCTTAACTCAATATATCCGTTATATTCTTTCGTTTGGATAGCATCCCCAATATTAACTTCTACCTTGAACACATAGAAATAGGTACCATTAGGTAAATCGCTACCAATGGAAACCATGTTCGATGTGGTTGAGGTACCATCCCACCATTCATTATCTTCACCATAAGTAATTCCTTTAGATCGATATACCAGGCTTCCCCATCGGTTAAAGACTTCCAATGAAGATTTTTCCGCGGAAACACCATTTTTATTGATACCTACAATTTTAAAATACTCGTTGTATGAATCTCCATTTGGAGAGAAAGCATTGGGAATCAAAAAGTTTTCATCATCATCCAATTCCTTGTTTCCAACATAGAAGTATGCCGTGGCAATATCAGAGCGATATGCATAATCTCTGTTACTGATCATATACCTTACAGAATCCAGTCCATAGAAACTAGGTAACTTTTCATAAGTTAATGCACCTGTAACCGAATCAATTCGGGCAACCCCTATCGTTGTAACAAGCTCACCCTTTTCATCCAGAATTAAATTATTAAGTGAATCAACAAAACCTTCCAGCAACGTAAACCTTAAGTTACCTTCATCGCCCGACTCTCCTAATATATCAATCACCTCATTAGTTATATCATTGGCCCCTAATAAGTCGCCTCCCGTTAGCACGCCTTTTTCGATACTTATCGTATCGTTTCTGGCAATTAAAGGAGAATCATAGAAGTTGATACCTTCTGTTACCCATACATTACACCCTGTAACCGGATTGCTGGCCATTACTTTATATATACCTCCTGTAAGAATTTCTTCGTCGTCAAAAATAATGGAATTCCCGTCTCCGTTTCGCACAGAACTGTATGGAGTACTCGTATCCAGTCCTTTATATAGCTGATATTCAATACCCTCTTCACTGCCGTCCATTACCACATAATCACCTACATAACAATCTTCATTGTCGGGGCTGGTACACGAAAGCATATAGGTAGCATCCGGCAACTCAAGTTGAACGATATCAATATCGACCGATGCATTTACCGAACAACCTGTAGTAAATAGAGTAGCTTTAACAGAGTAACTTCCGACTCCATATTTATTGTTAAAAAATTCCTTATTACCCGAACCGCTAATAAAATCAACGGTTTTACCTGTTAAATTGTCAATTAACTGATAACCTACTTCATCCTGCGTAAGTTCCACACCAATAGAAATACTGTCAGTTCCGGCACAATATTCAATTACTCCTTCAGTACCGTCCAATTCAGTAAAAACTACGAAGTCGGATGGGGATTCGCTATAAGTTACCGAAGCAGTTCCCATAGACTTATCACATACTGTTCCTGCAATGGCAAATACTTCGTAAATAACCCTACCCGCAACCGTCTCGTTTATACTCCAGCTGATTGGTTCGCCTGCAGCACTTGAAATAGTATCATTTACCGGAATACCATCCGCCTCGATTCTGTAGCTACGTCCAGTTTCCGAATCTTCAATAGACATTAGGGTTCCTGTGGCTCCGCAGACACTGGCGTCATCTACTACCACACTATGCGATGTAGGATCTGTTTCCTCTACTATGATAATTTCCTCATTGTTGTTGGTTTGTGCAATACAAGCATCACCACCTCTTGATTTCCAGATGGAGTATGTACCGGCAGTCAATAAATCAGGGAAGCTCAAAATTTGTGGCACACTGATATCGGTATTCGTACCAATTACTTCGCTCATTATATGATTACTGGCATCCCTTACCTGATAAGTAACGTCAAGCTCGTTGTTTGCCAATTGCAGTTCAACGCCAGTGCTTCCTGAACAATACTTATTGGTTGTCAAAGGTACAATGACCTGATCCGCCGGAGCACTTACTTCTACAACGGTAACACTACCATTCATATTGGAAGTACAACCTTTGTCGCTTATCGCCATAAAACTATACGTACCCTCTTTGTTCACTTTGTATTTAAGCGAATCCGCATCTGATCTACCCGGGATAGAGGTCTCGATACTTAACACCCCACTTCCATCATCCAATTGTAATCTGTAGGTAAAATCAGCCTCTGATTGAACAACACCTAACATAGCACCATCCATTAGCAAGTCGCATGTTTGACCCGAACCGAACATTGAATAAGCCACTGGCAATGGGTTTACATTCAGTTGAACCCGGTTGGTCATTTCCATATCACAAATTCCATTGACACCCATCACATAATATTCGCCCTCTTCAATGGCTTCGCCAAACTCAATGGCGCCATCTGTTCCTGCAACAGATTGCATTGGTGACAGATCACCCTCCTTCCATAATTCGTAATCGACACCTATCTCGGTATCTGCCAGTCCAAATATCACGCCCGGATCACCGTTACAAATCGCACCGGAACCGGTAACTAATTGTTTGGCAATCACTCCTGGCACATTTACAAGTACAACCGGTGCTGATGAATAAATACTACAACCATCCTTAATGGCCTGAACTGTATATGCGGCATCATTCGTGTCTACTACTCTTTCAAATCCTATGTCGGTTCCATCCGCCGACACAATATTAGGTATACCAACGGCCGGATAATAATCAACCCCCACCTGCTTAACAAGCGCGTAAGTAACTCCAGCCTCGGGACTTTCAACATATAATGAATCCCCGTTATCGCAACCTGTTCCTGCTTCCGCTAACTTAAGTGTCACATCCACCGGCAAAGGTTTTTCGGTTATGCTGAATGGCCCATTGTTCATGACACTGGAACATGAAGTAATACCGTCTGTTCTTCTGGCAAGAATGATATAATCACCTGTAGCGCTAATGGTAAAGTCTAATCTACTATTATTCCCATTTTGCCATGATCCCTGAGCTCCAGAAGTTGTTTCTTCCCAGGTATATTCAACATCAGCTTCAGAATTAAGTATATAAATGGTTGTTGATTCACCCTGGCAATAAGCGTCCACATCGTTAAACGCATCATAGGCCGTAGGTAAAGCATCAACGACTACTTCAATGGAGTTGGCCATCGGAGTTGTACATCCCACCAACGGTACCACCGCTTCTACGGTATAAGTTCCTTCGGTAGTAAACGGACCGCTAAATGTTAACGGTGCAGCAGGAGTGGAACCTCCTGTAACTGTTTCCATTACTAGTCCATCGCGAAGCAGACTGTATTCTACTCCATCTTCTTGCCCGTCCACACTAATATTTACGCCAATATCATCGGCACAGTAATGTCCGTTTGTATTGTCAATTAAATTATCCGTAATAATGTTTAAGCTTGCAGGCAAATCAACAATTGATACATCTGCCTGACCGTTCATTGGAAACTGACAACCGGAAGCTGACTCCACACGTACAGTGTAAGTTCCTTCTGTGGCTACTGTTCCGAACGAGATAGCTGCACCGTCGGCACCTGGAACCAAAATTCCGGTTTCTGCGCCATCCAGATACAACTTATAGTTAACAGTATTATCCAGCGATCCATCCAGTTGCAATTCCACTCCTGTACCACCTGCACAATAACGTCCATCGGAGAGATCTGAAGGATCAGCAGGACTTACAACTTCAAGATTAAAAGCCACATCTGAACCATCGCTCAAAATCTCAAATGAACCGTTCATGGTTTGGGTACATCCAGAAATATTATCCTCGGCCTCAATAGTATACATACCCACAACTAAATTACCTGTAAATGAGATAGCCGAGCCTGTTCCTGTTTGCTGTGCGGCTTCTACTCCATTGATCAACAATCTATAAATAAAGTCTGTTTGTGAACCAGATAATTCCACATCGTGACCGGCACCTTCATTACATCCTGTTACCGAGCTTGAACTTGGTGATGTTAAATTAAATACGGTTGGTAATGGATGATTAGTAATAGTTAACCTATTACCATTGTTCATCTCCACTCTTTCCGTTGGAACGGCAGAATAATAAGCCTCTACCCTGTACTCATCGGTACCCGGAACATTGTCCCATTGAACTGCCACAGGAGCCAATACATTGAACATAATAGAGCCACCTACCTGAGCGTCATCGGACGATCTCCATAATTCATACGTAATATCGTGTTGAGGATCCTCAACATATATACTTACACCACCATCACCATTACAATAATCTGTGGCTGTGGTTGATATAGCTTTGGGTAAGATTCCGTCCAATACGGTAACTGTTGTATTTACCGAAGAAGAACAATCGAATCCGTTGTAAACATATACTGAAACAACATCACCGTTGGCCAATAAGTCGGTACTGAAAACAGCAGTTTCGCTTTTTACTTGTACAACTGTTCCATTTACAAAAAACTCATACTCAGTGCCCCCAGCAGCTGTAAAAGACAACATGGTACCACTGATCACTGTGTTTGATGGGCTAACATTCAGTGTGGGTACTGGTAATGGATTAACGGTTGCCGTGATTTCAGCTGTGTTCGACCCGCACGAAGAGGTACTAAAGCTTACTCTGGCAGCAACTTTTTCGCCATCATTTAATGTGGTTGTTATAAATTGGTTATTGCCATCCGGTCCCTGAACTGAGGTACCATCTATAAACCATTCAAACACATCGCCTCCACTAGCGGTAAAGGTAATTTCATCTCCGGCACAAATAATATTATCAGCATCAGAACTACCGATGCTTACTACAGGGATTGGATTCACTGTCATTAGTATTCCGGCATGCGATGCCGAACAGCCAATTGCATTGGTTACTTCAACAGTAACATTATCATTATCGGCAAGTGTTGTTGTTTTATATTCTGCTTCTGCTCCTGGCCCCTGTATGCTTATTCCGTTTACAAAAAACTCATAAGACACTCCGCCTGTTGCAGTAAAAGTCACTTCTTCTAATTCGCATATAGTTGTTTTATCGGCAGTTAAACCAGCTACCGGTAGGCTGATGGTAATATCAACCGGTGTACTTAATACACTACAATTATTGCCGTCAAATACTTCTGCCTCTACTGAAAAATCAACCGTAGAAGAATGTGTAAATGTATTGCTCCCTTGAACACCCTGTGCTACACCATCAATGTAAAACTGATATTGGAATGGACCAGTACCGCCGGGAGTTGTTGTAAACGTAACCACTTCGTTTTGACATACTGTTGTTTTGTCCGCTGCCAAATCTGACGTTGGTAATGGATGAACACTGATGGTGGTAGAAGTGGAGTTTCCAAAACAGGTTCCTGCATAAGCAATTACCGAAATTTTATCTCCATCATTTAAGGTATTAATATCTAATGTGTTCAATGCACCATCTTGTAAGGTTTCTGTTCCGTTACGCATAAACACATATCGACTAAAGGTACCTGGTGTTGCTAAAAACTGAATAGTTTCTCCTGAACATATTGTTGCACCTCCCGGGCTCGTAATTGTTAATGTTGGCACAGGATTACTAACAACTTTCATTGTAATGCTTCCCGAAGTATGCGAACATCCGTTAACCACATCGTTAACCACCACGTAAATTTCATCACCATCTTCTAATGTTGATGTAGTATACGTCACTGTTGATCCGTTTTGTTTCGAGGTATCTGATCCCCCTCTAACCAAATGAAAATCATAAGTGTATGTTCCGGACCCTTCTGAACCAGCAGCGTTAAAAGTCACCGCTGTTCCTGCACAGATAGTCGTTATTCCCGGAGTAGGTGCACTTACGCTAATGGCCGCAGAAACTTCATTAACAACAACATCAGTAGTTGTTGCAGATTTACAACCATTTACATCTGTAACTGTCAGGGTAAATGATCCAGCTTCGGCCAGTGATACCGGACTGATAACCAGGTTTTGTCCTAAACCGGTAAAACTATTCGGTCCAACCCAATCATAAGTTACCATTCCGTTAGGTCCACCGGATAAGCTAACATCACCACCTGCACAAACAGGCCCATCATTCCCAGCGGTTACAATGGGTAACGAATGGATGACAACAGCTAATGTTGATTCATCACTTGTACAACCGGAGTTATCTTCAACGGTTACTCCATATAAACCCGCATCACCTGCTGCTGCCGGATCAATATTTAAAGTTGATGAATTTTCCCCTGCTATAATAATTCCACCTTTGGTCCAGACGTAATTTACATAATTACCGCTCCCTCCTGAAGGTGTAGCGGTAATAACTAAACTCGTGTTTAAACAAACCGGATTGTTATAAGCCAAACTTACGGTTGGTTTTTCGTTAACATCCATTGCTTCAACAGTAGTTCCGTCACTTGAACAGCCATTGTTGTCGGTAACCGTAATAAAGTAATCACCTGCATTAACTGAAGCGGCATTTGTAATTACTACATTTTGTGTACTGGCTGTAAAACTGTTAGGCCCGCTCCAACCAAATGTGGTATATGTTCCCGACCCTCCGCTTGGTGTTGAGCCCAGGTTGATATCCGACCCCTGGCAAACGGGACTGTTGCTGTTGGCGGTTATGCTTGGGTTAGAATTTACAACCACTTCGGTTGATACGCTTTGCTCGCAGGTGTTTC